>JABMQB010000720.1 GCA_013203525.1 Mariniphaga sp. | reverse complement strand
GCTGTAGTACGGGCATTACAAAATAATAATGAAATTATAGAAGGTACTTCAATTCCTGCTCAGTTAAAGGCTGTTAAAAATGAAACTGAGCTTAATGGTTTTAAAGTTGCAATGCAAAAAGATGGAGTAGCTCTTGTTAAATTTCTTTATTGGTTAAAAAATAATATCGGTAAAATTGCATTGTCGGAATATGATATCAGTAAAAAACTAACAGAGTTTAGGTCTGAGGAGAAAGAATTTCGTGGAGAAAGTTTTCCTCCCATAGTAGGTTATCGCAATCACGGTGCCATTGTCCATTTAAGCGTTGGTGAAAAAAATGCCAATAAACTTGAACCTGAGGGAATTTTGCTTTTTGACTCGGGAGGGCATTATTGGGAAGGTACTACCGATATTACCCGAACAGTGGCATTAGGTACGGTTACTCAAAAACAACAAAGTGATTTTACTCTTGTGTTGAAGGGCCTTATTGCTTTAAGTATGGCAAAATTCCCAATTGGCACAAAAGGTTGCCATCTTGATATTCTTGCTCGCCAGGCATTGTGGGATAAGGGTTTAAATTATGGACACGGGACAGGGCACGGAGTAGGGCATTATCTTGCTGTTCATGAGGGGCCATTTAGAATTAGGCAGGAATATAATGATTATAATATACAACCCGGAATGGTTATGTCAAATGAACCGGGAATATACCGCGAAGGAGAATATGGAATCAGGATTGAGAATATGATCGCATGCGTAAATAAAGAAGAAACTGAATTTGGATCGTTTTTAGGTTTTGAAACTTTATCGCTATGCCCAATTGATATAGATTTAATCGATACTGACCTTTTAACTCCTACAGAAAAATGGTGGTTAAACTCTTACCATAAAAAAGTCAGAGAAATATTATATCCGTATTTGAAAGAGGAATTACAACAGTTTTTACTGCAAGTTACCCGAGAGGTAGTATAAGATCGGTTAAGGGAATTGTAAAATAGAAAGTAGTTCCTTTACCGGTTTCACTTTCAAACCAGATTTTACCTCCGTTTCGTGTAATAAAATCTTTGCAAAGAATTAGCCCTAATCCATTCTTTTTGCATGAAGGAAGCGGTAATCCATTCGATTCTTGTTTTTCATTAAATAGCTTTATTATCCGAGGATCTTTAATTCCGTAACCATTATCAGAAATAATAATCTGGCAAAAACCATTTAAAATTTTTGTCGAGATATTTATTTCACAACCAGGGTCGATGTATTTTATTGCATTGGTAATCAGGTTTCTTAATACTGTAGATATCATATCCTCATCAGCGTGGACCTCGATATCTTTTTTAACATGATTATGTATCCTTATCCCATGAGAGGCAGCACTCATGTTGGCATATTCCAGATTTTTTTCAAGAACACGCGTTACATTAAAATTCTTTTTTGAAGTAAGGAAATTATTGGAACTACCTTTACTCCAGATTAGAAGGTCTTCGAGTAATGATTGAGTTTGAAGACAGGAAGTACGTATATCTTCAATAAAATTCAGTTTTTCATCTTCTGTAATTTCATCCCAATTTTCAAGCAATAATTCTGCAATTCCTAAAACTGCATTTAAAGGATCTTTCAGGTCATGAGAAATTACTGAGATAATTTTATGTTTGCCTGTGTTTGCCTCCATAATTTATTCTATACGATGGGTTAAATAATTGTGTTTTAATTCATTAAATAATTAATGATGGTTTGCATCTACTAAAATACAAAATAGAAGAAACAAATAAGCAGTTGAACATAGTTATTTATCAACACTCCTATTTTTTAGACGGTTCTGGGAAAAAAAGAATTATTGCATTTATAATAAATGAGGCAATTATCAACAGATTTCCTATTAATTCATTTTCATAAATTCCAATTAACTTTCCTGCCAGGGCAATTATTCCTCCCGTAAGTATTGCAATAACAATCATTTTCTTATTTGCTTTTAAACTGAGTAATCCTGCAAGAGTGGGTACTAAAAACGCCCCCGAGAAAAAACTTAATGCAATTAGTAATGATTGAATAATAGAAGAAACAAAAATTGAAATTGTTATACTAAATATACCAATTACTATGATGGATATTTTAGTTGCTAAATATGAGGTTTTATTTTCAAGCGGGCCATAAAACATTTTGCTAACAATCATCGAGGCAGTAAGAAGTGTTGTATCGGCTGATGACATTACTGCTGAAAGCAAAGCGGCAATTAAAAGTCCGTAAACCCACAAAGGAAGCTGATTTTGCCAGTACAAAATTATTCCTGAAATATTTTCCGCAGAATCTTGAACTGGTGTATTTACACCAAGGTAGGTAATTATAAATGCAAATGGTAATAAAATAATGGCTGTTATTATAACACTTCTGAACGCTTTCTTTTCAGATTGGGCACAAAAAATACGAGAATAAATATCAGGGCCAACAATAAATGTGGTAGAGTATGTAAGAAACAAAATGGCCAGGTCAAATATTGTAAAGTTACTATTAATCAATCCTTGAGGTTCCTGGTATTCAATATTTAATGTATTATTTCCGACAGTTAAAATAAAAATAAATAGTATTACTGTTAAAATAAGAAATGACTGAATCATATCGGTTTTAAGGATGCTTTTCTGCCCACCAATTAAGGTATAAAGAATAAAAATTATTCCTGATAATATTGCTGCACCTGAATAGCCTAAAATCCCTATACCATTCAATATTTTTGCAGCTCCGATTATTTGGGCTGCTATAATTCCTAACCAGGCTATTGGAATTATTGCTGAAGAAATTAATTCAGCTTTTTCTCCGTAAAACCGCCCTAATAATTCAGGTAATGTAAATTTTCCAAATCTGTTTACATATTTTGAAATAGGAGCCAGGATAAATAATCCCAATGAAGCGCAAACCAAAAACCAGATTGCGGCCCACCCATTTTGCTGGCTAAGTTCGAGAGTTCCTAAAATTGCAGAGCCTCCCAAAATAGTAGCAAGCAGACTTCCTGAAACCTGAAAAACATCGCTTTTTTTCCCGGCTATATAAAAATCTTTTGGAGACTTTATTTGAAACCGTGCATAAATTCCGATTCCCGCTACAATCAGGAAATAAAGGATAATTATAATGTTTAACATATCAGAATAAATTCAACAGCTATAAATATCGCAATTAATATAATAAGTTTCGTATTTTCGAAGTAACCAAAAATTAATTGAAAAGATGTGTAGAAATTTTGTTTTTATTATTGGAGCTGCCATGTTACTTTTGACGGCTTGTAACCAGAAAAAAGAGATTATGGCACCAGTAGCGAAAAAGATATCCAAAGAACTTACAATTCATGGCCATACCCGTATCGATAATTATTATTGGTTAAATCAAAGGGAAGATCCGGAAGTTATAGCATATTTGGAAGAGGAAAATGCATACAAGGATGCTGTAATGATACATACTTTGGATATTCAGGATCAAATGTATGATGAGATTAAAGCAAAAATAAAACAGTCAGATGAATCAGTTCCATACCTTGAAAACGGATATTATTATTTTGAAAAGACATTACCTGAAACAGAATATTTTCTGCTTTGCCGGAAAAAAGGTTCTTTGGAGGCTGAAGAAGAAGTATTACTTGATGTTAATAGTTTGGCATCTGGATTTGAGTATTATCAGATTGGGGGAGCCTCTGTGAGTGAAAATAATAAGATTTTAGCTTATGGAGTGGATACCTTGAGCAGGCGTAAATACACTATCTATTTTAAAAATCTTGAAACAGGAGAGGTGTTAGAGGACAATATTCCGCTTACAACTGGAGGTGTTACATGGGCAAACGACAATAAAACATTTTATTATACTTTGAAGAATGAAACTACTCTTCGTTCAGAAAGAATAATGAAACATACTTTAGGAACCCCATCAACAGACGACATTGAAGTGTTTTTTGAGGACGATGAAACCTTTTCAGTTTTTATTTATAAAACCAAATCAAAAAAATTCCTGATAATTGGCTCTGAAAGTACACTGACCTCAGAATATCGTTTTTTAGATGCCAATAAACCAGAAGGTGATTTTAAAATAATCCAGCCCAGAACAAGAGAACTTGAATATTCAGTAGATCATTTTGGTGATGATTTCTATATTCGTACAAACCTTGATGCACAAAATTTCAGGTTAATGAAAACTCTGGTAAATAAAACAGAAGTTGAAAACTGGAAAGAAGTTATTCCACATCGGAATGATGTTTATTTTTCAAATTTTGAAATTTTTTCGAAATATCTGGTTATTGGCGAACGAAAAGAAGGGATTAATGGATTTCATGTGATTGCCTGGAATGGCTCAATCGATTATTTTGTAGAATTTGATGAAGAAGTTTATAATGTGAGAATTAGTACCAACCTCGAATTTGATACAGATTTATTCAGATTTAGTTATTCTTCGCTGACAACACCAAATTCATTTTTTGATTATAATTTGTCGACAAAAGAAAGAACGCTTTTAAAACAGGAAGAAGTATTAGGAGAATTTGATAAAAACAATTATGAAACAAAACGGATTTATGCTACCGCCAGTGATGGAGAAAAAATTCCTATGTCGATAGTATATCGAAAAGGCTTTGAGAAAAATGGAGAAAATCCAGCCTTAATTTATGGGTATGGTTCGTATGGCTATACCAGGGATCCAAATTTTAATTTGC
>JABMQB010000719.1 GCA_013203525.1 Mariniphaga sp. | reverse complement strand
GAGGATAATTTTTTCTTTCATAAGATTTATCCGGCCCATAAATTGGATCTCTGAATTTTCTTGCAATTTTTGACTTCGGACCTAAATATCTTGCCATATTTTTATATGTTTACTATTTATATATTAACAATTTTGACTCTATATCAAACAAGTTTTGAGAATTAAACTCTTCTTCTTTTAGGAGGACGACAACCATTGTGTGGCAATGGTGTTACATCCTTAATTTCAGTAACTTCAATGCCTGAGCTATGAATGGTTCGGATAGCTGATTCACGTCCTGCACCGGGACCTTTTACAAAGACTTTTACTTTGCGAAGTCCAAGATCATAAGCAACTTTTGAACAATCACCGGCAGCCATTTGGCCTGCATAAGGTGTATTTTTTTTCGAGCCTCTAAATCCCATCTTTCCCGACGATGACCAGGATATTACTTGTCCGGCATTATTAGTCAGTGTTATAATGATGTTATTAAAAGATGCTTTTATATAAGCCCTTCCGAGAGGTTCAACCTTTACAACTCTTTTTCTTGTAGTTTTAGAACTTTTTGCCATAATTTATTTTTATTTCGCTTGTTCCAACAATCTGAATTTATGGTCAGATTGTTAAGACATATTTTAACCTTTAGCTGCTTTCTTTTTATTGGTAACAGTTTTTTTTCTTCCTTTTCGTGTACGGGCATTGTTTTTTGTGTGCTGGCCTCTTAAAGGTAATCCTATACGATGCCTTATTCCACGATAACAACCAATATCCATCAACCGCTTGATATTCATTTGGGTCTCCGAGCGAACTGTTCCCTCAACTTTATAGTTATCGTTAATCACTTTACGAATTCTATTTTGCTCATCGTCAGTCCAGTCCTGAACTTTTTTATCCCAACTGATTTCAGCTTCAGTAAGTATTTTTTGAGCAAGACTTCTTCCTACTCCATAAATATAGGTAAGTCCTATTTCGCCTCTCTTGTTTTTTGGTAAATCTATACCTGATATTCTTGCCATATCAATATTTTTTCTAATTAATTATCCTTGACGTTGTTTAAACTTTGGATTCTTCTTGTTAATAATATACAATCTACCTTTTCTACGGACCATTTTATCCTCTGGTGTCCGTTTTTTAATTGATGCCCTGACTTTCATTTTCCCTTTGTTTTTTTTTGTTAATCTGGTGAAAAATCAAATTATATTTTTTTTCTTACTTATATCTAAATGTTATTCTTCCTTTTGTAAGATCATAAGGAGACATTTCAATTTTTACTCTATCACCCGGTAATATTTTTATATAATGCATTCTCATTTTTCCTGAAATATGGGAAGTAATTATATGCCCGTTTTCTAACTCCACTCGAAACATTGCATTACCCAAAGATTCGAGCACTGTGCCATCTTGTTCAATGCTAACTTGCTTTGCCATTTTTATATGATCTAATTATTATATAATACTTTTTCAATATATTCAAATGTTGATAATATTTCTGATTTTCCTTTTTTTATTAATATATCATGTTCAAAATGAGCTGAAGGTTTTTTATCTTTAGTTCTGATTGTCCATCCATCTTTCTCCTGAACAACTTCTTTTTTTCCTAAGTTTATCATTGGTTCGATAGCAATTACCATACCTTCTTTTAATTTTGTCCCCGAACCTCTTCTTCCAAAGTTCGGTACTTCGGGTTTCTCATGAAGATTGTTACCGAGTCCATGTCCAACTAAATCCCGAACTACTGAATAACCATAGCTCTCAACATATTTTTGTATTGCAAAACCAATATCACCAACTCGTTTTCCGGCAACAGCGGTTTCGATTCCATTATATAAGGATTCTTTTGTTCGCTTCATTAACAACTCTATTTCTTTGTTAATTTCACCAACTGAAAACGAATAAGCCGAATCACCCCAGAAAGCGTTTTTTATTACTCCACAATCAATTGAAGCAATATCACCTTCTACTAAAACCCTATCTCCGGGTATTCCATGAACAACCTGATCATTAACCGAAATACAAAGTGTATTCGGAAAACCGTTATAACCTTTAAAGCCCGGTAAAGCATCATTATCTCTGATAAATTCCTC
>JABMQB010000718.1 GCA_013203525.1 Mariniphaga sp. | reverse complement strand
TGTTAACTTCACCCTTTAATAAATTATTTTTAATACCTAATCAAAACCATAAGATTATGAAAAAACTGATAACCCTTTTTATACTAATTATTACTTTTACAAGCATATTAGGACAGGAATACAAAATAAGTTCACCAGATAATAAAATTTCTGTTTTAATCGATATTGAAAATCAAATTATTTATCAAATAAAATATAATCAGAAAACTATTATTGATGCTTCTTCTGTAGGTTTTATATTTAATCAGGCACCTCCATTAGGTGAAAATATGTTTGTTGAAAATGTGGAAGAATCAACTGTTGACGAATCTTGGAATCCTGTTTTAAAACGCTTTGAAACAATACGTAATTATTATAATTCTATAAGGCTACATTTGCAAGAAACGCAATTTCCTCAACGAAAAATGGTTCTGGAATTTAGGGCGTTTAATGATGGAGTGGGTTTCAGGACAGAGTTTCCGGCACAATTTGGTTCTCGCGAGTATGTTATTAAAGAAGAATTTAGCCAGTTCAATTTTGCTGATAATCATATTTGTTGGGCAGTGAATTATGGAAGTTATACCACATCTCAGGAAGTTGAACACTTTGAACGTAAAATAAGCGATATTACCCCTAATATGGTAATTGGTTTACCAATGACAATAAAAGTTGATGCCAACTGTTATGCAGCGATAACCGAAGCTGCCCTGGTTGATTATGCCGGCATGTACTTAAAATCTGATTTTTACAGTGGCTCATATTCTATGCGAACTGCTTTATCTCCTAAAAAAGGTCAGCCTGAAAATGGTGATAAAGTTTCATTCAGGATGCCACATAAAACTCCCTGGAGGGTATTAATGATTGGTGAAAAACCTGGTGACCTGATTGAATCAGAAATTATTCAAAACCTGAATGACCCATGTGAAATTGAAGATCCTTCATGGATTAAACCCGGAATAAGTGCCTGGGATCATTGGTGGAGTGGGGAAGTAAAAATGGAACAATCAGTCATTTATGAATACATAGATTTGGCATCATCAATGGGATGGCCATATATGTTAATTGATCGGCAATGGTATGGAATGTACAACCAACCTGATGCCGATATTACTACTGTGGCTACACAATTAAATATGCCCGAAATTTTGGAATATGCAAAAAGTAAAAATGTAAAGTGTTGGCTTTGGTTATATAATACCGATGTTAACCGGGGTGATTTTGATAAAGCCTGTGCCCTTTATGAAAGTTGGGGAGCAGCAGGCATAAAAATTGATTTTATGGACAGCGACGACCAGGAAATGGTGAACTGGTATCACTGGGTTGTTAAAACCGCAGCAAAATATCATTTAATGGTTGATTTTCATGGAGCGTACAAACCAACTGGTTGGCGTAGAACATATCCGAACCTGGTAACACGCGAAGGTGTTTTGGGAAATGAATACAACAAATGGTCGCTAAGAATTACACCTGAGCACATGTGTACCCTCCCATTTACCCGTATGCTTGCAGGTCCGATTGATTACACTCCTGGCGGATTTTTGAATCGGAATCCTGATAAATTCAGAAACGGTACTCCAGCTCATGTTTTGGGTACGAGGGCAAATACATTATCACAGTTTGTGATATACGACAGTCCTTTTTTAGTAGCTTGCGATCATCCAAAAAATTATTATGGACAGGTTGGAGAAGAATTCCTCAAAAATGTAAAATCTATGTGGGATGAAACAAAAGTTCTTAATGGAGCGGTAAGTGAGTATATTACCATGGCTCGTCGTGAAGGTAATAATTGGTTTATTGGATCAATGACTAACAGTTTTTCCCGGGATATGGAAATCACCCTTGATTTTTTAGGTGATGGAAATTACAAAATGGTTAGTTACTCTGATTCGGAAAAAACCCTTGAAAATGCTGAAGTTGCTGTTAAAAAAGAAACTAGTGTTAAAAAAGGTGATAATATAAAAATCTCTATGATTCCGGGGGGAGGTTTTGCTGCATATTTAATTCCTGAAAAATAAAAAAAAATGTTAGAAGAACTTAAAGAACAGGTTTTTGAAGCTAACCTTGATTTGGTAAAACATGGCCTTGTAATTTTTACATGGGGGAATGTTAGCGGAATAGAACGCGAGAAAGAACTTGTTGTTATAAAACCAAGCGGTATTTCGTATGAAGAAATGAAACCATCAGATTTAGTAGTTCTAAATTTATACGGGAAAGTTATTGAAGGAAAATTAAAACCTTCAAGCGATTTAGCAACTCACCTGATATTGTATCGCCAATTTAAAAATATTGGTGGAGTTGTGCATACACATTCCGAATGGGCTACCAGTTGGGCGCAGGCAGGAAAAGGTATTCCTGCTATTGGAACAACCCATGCCGATTACTTTTATGGTGAAATTCCTTGTACCCGAAAATTAACCAAAGATGAGGTTGAAGGAGAATATGAATTAGAAACAGGTAGGATAATTATTGAACGATTTAAAGAATTAAATCCTGATCAGATTTCAGGAGTATTGGTAAATAATCATGGCCCTTTTGCATGGGGAAAGGATGCTAACGAAGCCGTGCACAATGCTGTAGTTTTAGAAGAAGTAGCAAAAATGGCTTTTCGAAGTTTAACTTTAAACCTTGATACTGAGATGGATCAGTTTTTACTTGATAAACATTTCCTGCGCAAACACGGAAAAGATGCTTATTACGGACAAAAATAGAATTTGAATATGAGTGCAAAATATACTATTGGATTAGATTATGGAACCGATTCGGTTCGGTCGCTTATCGTAAATACAGAAACAGGTGAGGAAATTGCAAGTGCAGTTTTTAATTATCCCAGATGGGAAAAAGGAATGTATTGTGATGCTTCTCAAAATCAGTTTCGTCAACATCCAAAAGATTATTTGGAAGGATTGGAATATACTATTATTGAAGCACTAAAACAATCACCAAAAGGAGTTGCAGAAAATATAGTTGGAATTTCTGTCGATACAACTGGATCAACGCCTATTGCTGTTGATGAAAAGGGAGTTCCACTTTCAATTACTTCAGGATTTGAGGAAAACCCTAATGCAATGTTTGTTTTGTGGAAAGACCATACCGGTGTGCAGGAGGCTGATGAAATTAATCAATTGGCAAAAAAATGGGATGTTGATTTTACAAAATTTGAAGGCGGAATTTATTCTTCGGAATGGTTTTGGGCAAAATTACTTCATGTGATTCGTGAAGATATTGGAGTATTCCGGGCAGCTTACTCATGGGTAGAACATTGCGATTGGATTCCTGCATTATTAACAGGAAATACAAATCCAAAAATATTAAAACGAAGTCGTTGTGCAGCGGGGCATAAAGCCATGTGGCATGAAGCTTTTGAAGGATTACCTTCTGAAGAATTTTTAGTTGCACTCGATCCAATGCTTGCAGGTTTAAAAGAAAGGTTATTCAAAGAAACATATACTTGTGATGTAGCTGCCGGAAAACTTAGTCCTAAATGGGCAGGAAAATTAGGACTATCAACTGAAGTAGTTATTGGGGTGGGAGCTTTTGATGCCCACCTTGGAGCGGTGGGTGCTGAAATTGAGCCGTATTATTTATCGAAAGTTATGGGTACCTCAACCTGCGATATGTTGATAGCTCCTATGGAAGAAGTGGGTGATAAATTGGTTAATGGGATTTGTGGCCAGGTTGATGGTTCAATTGTTCCGGGAATGATGGGGCTCGAAGCCGGACAATCGGCTTTTGGCGATATTTATGCCTGGTTTAAAAAGGTGCTCGATTGGCCGTTGGAAAATATTCTTGCAGAATCGGAATTGGTAGATGAACAAACAAAACAAAAACTGATTGCGGAAACTTCGGATAATATAATTAAAAAACTGAGCGAAGAAGCTGCTAAAATTCCGATTGAAGAAAGTGGGATTGTAGCTCTTGACTGGATGAATGGCCGGCGTACTCCCGATGCAAACCAAAACCTGAAAGGTGCCATTGCCGGATTAAATCTTGGATCGGATGCACCCCGTATTTTCCGTGCACTGGTTGAGGCAACAGCATTTGGCTCGAAAGCCATAAACGATCGGTTTATTTCTGAAGGTGTACGGATTGATGGAGTAATTGCCCTTGGCGGTGTAGCAAAAAAATCACCATTTGTGATGCAAATTGTTGCCGATGTATTAAATATGCCTATTAAAGTTGCCCGGTCGGAACAGGCTTGTGCCTTGGGTTCTGCTATGGCAGCTGCTGTAGCAGCGGGTGTTTATTCATCAACGTCCGAAGCACAGAAAAAAATGGGTGGAGGTATTGAAACTGAATATTTGCCTATTCCCGAAAATGTAGAAAAATATAAACCTCTTTACGAAAAGTATAAAAAGTTTGGAAAATTTATTGAGAATGATTATTAGGGTGCAGCGGTTTTCAACCACTATGGAGATTGGAAATCTCCTCACCCCAAAATAGAAAGCATCCATACTATCCATAAAAAGGAATAGATATCATTCTTTTATAGGATGAAAAATAAATTTTGATTTTATAATTATGTTTCGTAACTTTTCAGTATTAACCAAAAATTAATTAGTTATTTAACTCCAAATTCCAGAAATCATGAAACGAGGCCCGTAAACATTAAAAGAAGTAAAAATGCAACACGGTTGTAATTTTTATTTAAAATTTGCGGATTCACCGCAAATGACTATTGATCCAAATCTTTTAAGAATGATTTTGTAAATTTAAGAATAATGTTTAATAATTGTTTTTTATTAAAAAATATAATGATGAAAAATCTAACACATTCAAAAATTGGTTTATTGGTTCTGTTCTCAATTGTAATTACCAACTGTGATTTAATTAAAATGGAAGCTAATTATCCAGGTATTTCCATCTATAAAACCAATGGAGATTATTTTAACATGGTAGATATGGGAATGAAAGGTGATAGAATTGTTAGGTACGAAGGATTACATGGTGCCCCATACAAATTAACGATATCGAAAGACGATACAGTCTATAATCGGCGTGTTTATTTAGACGATGGTTATGTGTTGGACACTGAAGCTGATGAAAGATATGATGTGTTTTTAAATTTATCATTTAAAGAATATTTCATAATGGAAGAGAAATTTGAAACGCTTTTAATTCTTAAAGATACTTTGCGAAAATATATTCTGGATAAAGATCCATATGTAGAATTTTACAGGGAAACTATTTTCCATCAAAAGTTCTCATCATTAAATATTATGAATGACACTGCAGAAATTAATAATATTATCAGAAATGGTGAGATTGAAAAATATTTTGAACGAATAAAATAAAAAATAATAATATGAAAAAGTTAATTCCTATCCTTTTAATCTTAGTAATACCAATAATTTCATTAGGTGAAAAAGTAAATATAAGAAAAGCTAAGAAAGTTGCTCAAAGAATTTATAAATTAGATAAACCAGATAAAGATGAATTAAAAATTGAAAATTTTATTACTCTTGGAAATAATAATGACACATTATTGTATGTTTTTTCATACCCCGATGATGGTTTTGTGATCATCTCAGCTGAAGATGCAGCACCGCCGGTTTTAGGACACTGTAAAAAAGGAAAATACGAACCTGAAAATATGCCTGGAGGTTTGCTTTATCTTATTGAAAAATATCAGTATTCAATATCAAGCCTTAGAGAAAAGAAAAGTGTAGCCTCAGAAAAGATTAAAAAACAATGGATAAATATCCTTAATGATGATTCTCAATTAAAATCATATACAATTGGAACAACATTGCTTAGTACAAGCTGGGGACAAGAAGATGGTTATAATGATGAATGCCCAAATGAGTGGCCGGCAGGATGTACAGCTGTTGCAATGGCTCAAATTTTAAGACGTTGGGGATGTCAAATTGATCCTTCAGGTTCAGTTAATTATCAATATGGGTCAATTTCATTTGGTGACTATACTTATAATTGGGAAGATATGAATGATGGTTCTCCTGACGATGACAATGCACAATTAATTTATCATGCAGGTGTTTCTTGCCTAACGAATTATGGATCAAATAGTTCTACCAGTTTGCCTTGGAAAGCGCGAAATGGGTTTGTAGATTTTTGGGGTATAGATTCAGATGCAGATCTCAAATGGAGGATTTGGCATTTAAGTAATTGGCAGGATATGCTTGAGGATGAAATAGATTTAGAAAGACCAATCTTATATAGTGCAGCGAGTGGGTCATCTGGTCATTCCTGGGTAATTGATGGGTACGAACAAGATGGTGATTTTTGGTGTAATTGGGGATGGAATGGTGATTTTAATGGACCATTTTCTTTAGGTTTTGAACTACCTGGAGATATGGGATC
>JABMQB010000717.1 GCA_013203525.1 Mariniphaga sp. | reverse complement strand
TGCCTTGATTGTCTATCAACGACATCTGGAAGGAAGGTTTGACCTAACTGAAGATTTCCAAAAATGGGGAGTTATATTCCTCATATTTATTGGCGTATCGATAGTAGTTCGAATTATTATCTACATTATTTTCCACATTATTAATGCAATTGCAACCAGAGAACATGATATCCCTGTTGAGGATGAAAGGGATAAATTAATCAAATTAAAATCCACCCGTAATTCACACTGGGTTTTCTCAGCTGGTTTTATGTTATCGGTAATGGCTCTTGCAATTGGAATGCAGGTTTATGGTATTTTCATCGTCTTTATTGTCAGCGGTGTAATTTCAGAAATTATAGATAACGTTTCGCAAATTTATTTTTATCGTAAAGGCATCTAAAATGAGTAAAAGTATCATTCAAAATAATATACGGAAACTTCGGTTTAACGCCGAGGAAATGACTCAACAGCAACTGGCTGATGAAACGGGGGTCTCAAGGCAGACAATTGTAGCTATCGAAAAGGGCAACTATTCTCCTACACTGGAACTGGCCTTTCGTATTGCGTATATTTTTAAAACTCCATTGGAGGAAATTTTTACGTATGATCCAAATTTGTATCAACCAAAAAAGAAAAATTAATAACTATTTACATATGAAAAAAATTATAAAATTCGGAGAAGATGTTCAAGGATATAACATCCCCGTTCTAAATGAAAGAGAAATAAGGGCAGCAGCCGGACTACTGTTTTTATTAATGTTTATATCAATAATAGCAGTTGTTACAAATGGAGATTTTACAATGTTAAAATTCTCCATATTTATCTTTTTTACCGATATGGTAATTCGGGTATTTATAAATCCGAAATTTGCGCCAACATTAATTATTGGGCGGTTGATTGTTTTTAACCAGACTCCTGAATATGTTGGTGCCCGGCAAAAAAAGTTTGCATGGAAAATTGGTGTAGCCCTGGCTGTTATTATGCTCGTTTTACTGGTAGTAGTAAATGGACACAGCCCAATAACAGGCTTAATATGTTTTATCTGTCTTATATTTCTGTTTTTCGAATCGGCATTTGGGATTTGCCTGGGTTGCAAATTTTATCCCATATTTTTTAAGGATAAAGTTCAATACTGCCCGGGTGAAATTTGCGATGTAAAATCGAGGCACGATATTCAAAAAACATCATGGCTTCAGGTGTTTATTGTCTTTGCATTTTTTGCTTATATTATCCTTGCCGTGTTTTTGTTTAATGATATTTTTGGCAAACAGCCTTCCGATTTGTTTGGAATATACAGCAATTTCTAAACAGTATAAATTTAAATTAAAGGGCAAACTAATTATTAATAAAGAAACAATCTATCATTTTTCACAACCTAATATAGCCAATAGAATAATGTGTATCAGGCACAGTAATGCATTAATGACATATAAATTAAAGTGATTTCGGGTAACACGATAAAACATTAATAAAAAAATATCATTGAAATTCTGAATTTTAATTTTTATCAATCATTTAATCTTACTCCTTGCATATATTTACCCTGATTAGAAATTCTTTTCATATATTAATTAAAATCTTGTAACTTGTATATCAAAAATCGGTAATCATGAAAATCGTTGATTTATCTGAAAAATTTTACAAACAATATTTCTGTTGCCTGGAAGAATGGTCGAATGATATAAAAGAAGCCGGAAACCACAAAGAAATTTGGTTTAATAAAATGAAGGAACAAGGGCTTCGTGTAAAAATTGCGGTTGAGGATAAAGTAGCTTGTGGAATGATACAATATGTGCCCGCCGAACATTCGACAATTGAAGCAAAAAATTTATACTTTATAACCTGTATTTGGGTTCATGGCCATAAACAAGGCATCGGGAATTATCAAAAAAAAGGAACAGGAAAAGCCTTACTTAAAGCTGCCGAGGATGATGTTAGGTCATTAAACAAAAAGGGTATAGCCGCATGGGGTATTTCATATCCTTTTTGGATGAAAGCTTCGTGGTATAAAAAACAGGGCTATCAGAAAGTCGACAAAAATGGAGTTGCGGTTTTAATGTGGAAACCTTTTACAAATGATGCCATTCCTCCAAGATGGATTAAAGAAAAAAAACGGCCTGTGAAAAATGAGGATAAAGTTACGGTTACATCATTTATTAATGGGTGGTGTCCTGTACAAAACATGGTTCACGAGAGAGCCAAACGAGCCTCAAATAAATTTGGAGAATTAGTCGATTTTCAGGAAATAAACACCTTTGAGAAAAAAGTTTTTTGTGATTGGGGAATTTCAGATGCCTTATTTATTGATGGAAAACGGATAAGGACAGGTCCCCCGCCTTCGTATAAAAAAATACATAAACTCATCAGAAAAAGGGTGAATAAAATCAAAAGTAACTAGATTTTTTCCAAATTTCCTAAGGCCAAATCAACATCAGCTATTCATCGCAACCATCGCCCAATTTCAGCAATTCAATTTTTCGGAATTCAGTTGGTCCACTTTCAGCCTGTAATGAAATTGTTCCTTTACAAAGTATTTTATTTCCATCGGCAGGTAATAACAAATCGTAAGTAGCATCTCTTGGATCAAGCTGAGGTTTTTCGTAATGCATAACTTCAACACCTTCAACAAAATGCCGAATCACTTCACCCCCAATAACTTCCACTTCAACTGATACCCACTGGTCGCCATGATATGTTTCCGAATTGGAAAGGATGCAATGTTGTTCTACCAATTCCCCATTCATTTCAACATTTGTTCCTGGTGTACAAAGATTCATGGTCGTGCGTTCATTTTCACCATCGCCACCTAACAACTGCACCTCAACAGAAGTTGGAAAATCCTGATCCAAACCCATTGATTCGGCCAATTGCCCATGAAGCATTAATCCGTTGTTTCGAATTGCCCATCCGGCGCCCCCTTCAACCTGTTCACCAACAAAACGGTATTCAACTCTTAGTTTATAATGTGAAAAAACTCCTTTATAAAAAATATGCCCGAATTCACTATTAAAACCTTCCCACTCATCATAGCTCACAATGAGTTTTCCATCTTCAACTCTAAAGGTATTATTTAGGTTAACTCCCAATTCATATCCCTTGAATTTTATATCCCAGTCATTTAGATCTTTCCCGTTAAACAGTTGAATCCATCCCTCATCTTCTGTTGTTTTTTTATTGGCACAAGAAGAAATTAATAAAATCGCCAACAGAAATAATACATTCGATACCTTTAGTAAGTTTTTCATACAAAGTTATTTTCAATTATTATCAATAAAAATAAACGTTAACAACACATTAAACATTTGCGGTGTTTTTAAGTCTATATTAACGACTTTAAAAATATAAAACTAAACCAAATAAAATGAATGCTACCAATTCAAAAAAATTTAATCACACAAAATGCAAGTATAAGGTATCACAGTATAAAAAAATCAAAATTATTTACCTGTTTTTCATTCTTTCTATTTTAACAACAAATCCGGTTTTTTCACAGCGATTTGGATTTTCAGATGATTTTGAAAATGGATCACTGGAATTGACATTCAGGAATAATCAAGGAAACAGGCCTCCTTTTATAATATGGGGAACCGACACACCTGTATCCTATCAATTAGATGAAGAAGATGGTGTGTTAAAAATTAAATATTCACGAATTGAGGGTACCGGTGCCTTTGACCATTTTACCTATAATTCATTCAGGGCAAGAAATGTAAATCAAAATCCACGAATTCAAATTCAGGTAAAATCAGATATTGAAACTAAGCTAACAGCAAGTCCGGTTTATTCACAAGAACCGCCCACTTATGAATACCTTGAAAAAGAAATACCGGGCGATAATGAATGGCATACTTATACTTTTGAATTGACCAGAGCATACTATTCAAATAATAATGTTCAGGCAATCGATTTTTATTTCGACAGGGGAAATGCAGAAGCAAAATCGGGGAATATTGAAATGGATAATTTCAGGACCGCCTGGAACTTAATAAATATTACCGATATAGAAGCTAAGGTTGAGGATGGCAAAAATATTAAACTAACATGGAAAACCTCCAATCAGGAACGTACAGGAGGCTATAAAATCTATCGAAGTAATACTCATTATTTTGATATCAACGAAAACAATCTTTTAATTGAAACAGAGACGACAGAATTTATTGACAAAGACCTCGAACCATACAAACATTATTTTTATAAAATTATAGCAGTGAGTGTGGAAGGTGAAGATTTTTATGCTTCCAATGAGGTTCATGGAGAAACATATACTTTAGGTAAAAGCCCGTTGGTCAAAGTCGCTGGTATTAATACTTCCTCCGTAAAAAAATATGAAAAATTTGAATTAATCCTTGACCTGGAAAACGTTGGAATTGAAAATCCTTATGATCCGGAAGATATCGATGTATATGCTTATTTCACAGCTCCATCGGGTAAAAAAATAAAAATTATAGGATTTTATGATAATAATCTTGATGCCGACAAATGGAAAATCCGGTTCTCACCAAACGAAACAGGTGAATATAAATACCAGGTTTTTGTCAATGATGCAGGAGGTAGTGGTGAATCAGCAATTTCAAATTTTACAGCAAGAGAATCGGAACACCATGGCTGGATAAAACCATCAGAAATTAATCCACACTATTTTGCTCACGACGATGGGACTTCATATTATGGAGTGGGTGTTTATTCTCCCTGGGGTAATAATCAACAACGTTTCGACAACTTTGCTGAACACAAAGCCAACCTTTTTGCTATCTGGGATATTACCTATGGAGGATTTGTAAATAGCACTGGCCTTATTGAAGAGGAACTGGGAAGATACAACCAGGTAAAATTAGGCAGGATCGATTCGTTGCTTACTATTCTTGAAAAAGATGATATTCAATTAATGTATGCCATTTGGCCTCACGACCTTTTTTCAGAAACAGTTTGGGCTGCTGAATGGAGAAATAACCCATATAGCCAGCTTATCGATGTTGATGACGTTTATAGTGATTCACTTGTTTGGGAATACCAAAAAAAGAAATACCGTTATTTAATTGCCCGTTTTGCCCATAGCCGGAGCATGGGAATATGGGAGCTGATAAATGAAATGAACGGAACCGATGGTTGGGCTCACGGAAGGCATCAGGAATGTTTCGATTGGGTTGAAAAATGTGATAAATACTTTGAAGAGAACGACCCTTATAATCATCCGGTTACTGCATCGTTTAGTGGTGGATTTACTGAATACCGCGAAGAACTTTACAAACGAAACGATATTCCGAATCTCCATATGTATCCTGCCCAGGGTTGGGAAATGAAATATCCACAGGATACAATGCGAAGTGCCATGCATAACTATGCATGGGCAAGCAAACGTTTCTGGGATGCATTTGAAAAACCCGCTATTTTTGGTGAATCGGGGGCCGGGCTTGCTTACTATTCTACACGCGATAATGATTATCATATTTCATATCATAACCAAATATGGGCATCACTTGCCAGCGGATTAGCGGCTACTCCGGTTTGGTGGGACTACCCGGTTTTAACCGCTGAGGACTGGGATCAATTAATGTATCTTTCTGATTTTGTAGCTGATATTGATTTTGCTAACCTGCCATACAAACCATTAAAGGTTTCTGCAAATGGTTCTGATCTTTATGTTATAGGAACAGAAAATGACGCGTTTGGCTGGGTACGGTCGTATGAAAAAGAAGATATCAGTGGTTCTAATCTAAACATTCAGGGCTTGACCGATAATACCTATAAGGTTTCTTGGTATGATACCTGGAGTGGTAATGAAATTAAAACAATAAAAGTAAAATCTCAAAACGGAAGTATGATTCTTGAGGTTCCAAAGATGTTAGAAGCCCATCCTGATATAGCTTTTAAAATCAGGAAATAATGGGTTTGCTAACCCAAACCAATTATGAGCCCTTTGCTTTCGCAAGGGGCTTTTTTATTAAATCTCATTTATATTCATATCACAAATTTTAAAATTTAACCACGTAGTTAAATTTTTTGGTTAAAACATTTGGTTAATAATTATTAATGCCATATATTTGTCCACATGGTTTAACCATTTAGTTAAATTTATTATGAATACAATAAAAAAAGACAACACCGAACAGAAAATTCTAAATGCCGCCCAAAATGTATTTATGAAAAAAGGCATGGACGGTTCACGAATGCAGGAAATAGCCGATGAAGCCGGCATAAACAAAGCCTTGCTACATTATTATTTCAGAACCAAACAAAAATTGTTTGAGGCAATTTTTAAACGACTTTTTAAAAAGGCATTCCCAAGTATCAGGGAAATGATTTTTTCGGATTTACCCTTCGACAAAAAGATTGAAACATTTATCGATAAATACATGGATATTCTTTTAAAAAATCCTTATCTGCCCCTGTTCATTTTAAAAGAAATCAACCGTGATCCTCAATTTTTAGCTTCTGTTATAAGGAGCCAGGGAGTTAACCCAACAGAAGTTTTTAAATCTTTCGAAAAAGAAATGGAAAAGGGAACAATCAGAAAAATGGATCCCAAAGACCTTTTGATTAATATGCTCGCATTAAGCATTTTCCCCATAGCTGCCAGACCGTTAATGACAGAAATGTTTTTTAATGGCAATAAAAACGAGTACAAAAAATTCCTTCTTGAAAGGAAAAATACTGTGAAAGAATTTATCCTGAACTCAATACTAATAAAATGAAACGACTGATTTTACTTCTACTTTTACCGGCCCAGTTAGCGTTTGCTCAGCAGGAAATCACTTTGGACGAATGCTATTCCTGGGCAAGAGAAAACTACCCAAACCTGAAACAATTGGAAATATATTCAGAAATAACCGGGTTAAAAATTGAAAACCTGAAGACAAATTTCCTACCCTTAGCAACCATAAAAGGACAAGCGACTTATCAATCGGATGTAACTAAAATTGATATTCCAATTCCCAATATGGAAATACCTTCTATCTCAAAAGACCAGTATAAGATATTTTTGGAATTTCAGCAAAACATTTGGGATGGCGGTCTGACTCAAACTCAGAAACTTATTGAAGAAGCTGTTTTAAAGACTAACCTGGACCAATTAGAAACCGAACTGTACAAGTTAAACGAAAAGGTAAACCAGGCTTGGTTTTCAGCTCTTTCGACACAAAAAAATAAAGAGATACTGGAAGTTCAAAAATCCATTCTTCTTGAAAAAATCAAGTCGGTTGAATCAGGTGTAAAAAACGAAGTCGTTGAACCATCGAATCTTGATGTAATAATGGCTGAAATACTAAACACTGAACAGGCTATTATGGAAGTAAATTCAGGTTATTCTATATCGTTAAAATTGCTTTCCATCCTAACAGGTAAAAACCTCAGCAACAAAACAATCCTGAAACAGGTTTCAGGTAATTTGGCAAAGGGTGGTCTGAACCGTCCTGAGTTATTGTTTTTTGAAAACCAAATTGGACAACTCGAGACAAAATCAATATTACTTGAGAAACTTAGAAATCCTAAAATTTATGGATTTGGACAAGGGGGATTTGGCCGTCCGGGATTAAATATGCTAAGTAATGAAATGGATCCATATTATTTGGTGGGTGTTGGAGTTAGCTGGAATGCATTCGACTGGAAAAAAACAAAACGAGAGAAACAGATTATCGGATTACAAAAAGACCTGGTTAATTCACAACAGGAAACTTTCGAACAAAATATTACGATGCTTCTTGAGCAACAACTTATTACAATTGAAAAAATTCACAAACTTATTGATTCAGATAAAAAAATCATCAATCTCCGTGAAAAGATTGCCAATTCTTCAGCTTCAAAACTTGAATATGGAACTATTACTTCGGCTGATTATATCATTGATTTGAACGCAGCAACTATCGCACAATTAAAACTTGAAACTCATAAAATTCAGCTTGAGGAAGCAACAATCAAATACAATACAATTAAAGGAATATAAAAAATCAACAATATGAAAACTAATTATTTATACGGACTTATATTTTTAATCCTGATGGCGTGTAATTCGGGAAATGAACTTTCAGATGCATTTGGAAATTTTGAAGCTGAACCGGTTATTGTTTCTTCAGAAACAACGGGAAAAGTTATTCAGTTTAACCTGAACCAGGGAATGAATATTGAATCGGGTACCCTGGCAGCAATTATAGACACAACACAGATAATTTTAAAACAACTACAGTTAGATGCACAAAAAGCTGCTATCGAAGCCAGAAAAATAGGTATCCAATCACAAGTTGCTGTATTTCAGGAACAGATTAAAAACCTGAAAATAAATGAAAACCGCATCCAAAAAATGCTATCCGATGGAGCAGCAACTCAAAAACAACTGGATGATATTACCGGCCAGATAAACGTAATTGAGAAACAGATTGAAAGTACCAGAACACAATTTATCTCAATTAATAAAGAAATTGAAGTCCTGAATTCTCAGCTGATTGCTCTTGATGACCAACTACAACGTTGTTTTGTTTCCAATCCTTTAAAAGGAACCATACTTGACACATATATTGAAGAAGGTGAAATTGCTGTTATGGGAAAAGCCCTTTATAAAATTACAAACATCAATGAATTAACGTTAAAAGTATATGTGAGTGGAGCAATGCTGCCATCAGTTAAAATTGGTCAAGAAGTAAATGTAATCGTTGATAAAGATGCGTCTGAAAATCAGGATTTATCAGGAACGGTATCATGGATTTCTCCAGAAGCCGAATTCACTCCAAAAATCATTCAAACAAAAGAAGAACGTGTTAAGCTGGTATATGCAGTAAAAGTTATTGTTAAAAATGACGGAAGGCTTAAAATCGGGATGCCTGGAGAAGTAAATTTTGAATGATGAATTACTATTTGTATGAGCTCAAAACTCACCACTCGTAACTATTAGCTAAAAAATGATTTCAATCAATAACATATCAAAATCTTACGGCGATACCATAGCTGTAGATTCTATTTCACTGGAAATTAAAAAGGATGAACTATTTGGTTTAATTGGTCCTGATGGTGCCGGAAAAACTACACTGATGCGGATCCTGATGACTCTTTTGCTTCCTGATTCGGGAACAGCAAAAATGGCTGGGATCGATGTGGTTAAAAACTATAAAGAGATTAGGAAACGTGTTGGTTATATGCCCGGAAGGTTTTCTCTATACCAGGATTTAAGTGTTGAAGAAAATCTACAATTTTTCGCAACTGTTTTTGGAACATCCATCGAAGAAAACTATGATCTGATTAAAGATATCTACAGCCATATTGAACCTTTTAAGAAACGGCTTGCAGGCAGATTGTCGGGTGGAATGAAACAAAAACTTGCCCTATCGTGTGCGTTGATACACAAACCTGAAATTCTGATACTTGATGAACCAACAACAGGAGTGGATGCCGTTTCCAGAAAGGAATTCTGGGAAATGCTGAAAAATCTTCAAAAAAAAGAAATTACCATTATGGTCTCAACTCCATATATGGATGAAGCTGAACTGTGCGATCGAGTGGCACTTATTCAGGAGGGAAAAATTCTGGAAGTAGATACACCTGGTGGAATTGTTGCACGAAATGGCAGGAAAACATTTGCTGTCCGTTCAAAAGAAATGTACCGATTGGTTAATGACCTGCGAAGTTTCGAAAAAACAGAATCGGCATATACTTTTGGCCAGTTCATACATTTTATCGGAATCGATGATGATGTTGAAGAAACCGAGCTGGAAATATTTCTCAAAAAACAAAATCACAAAAATATTCTGGTTGAAGAAATTGCACCCGGAATAGAGGATGTATTTATGGGACTGATGAAAATGAGTAGTGAGTCATTAGTTACGGGTAATGAGTAGGTATATTGTTTACATTCAAAATATTGATTTCAAAATTAAAAAATGAATATAAATATTAATAGTTCTCCTCTTCAGGAGGCGATACCTGAATGGGAGAGGAGATCTGAAAAAATAATTAAGGTAAAAAACCTTGTCAAAAAGTTTGGTTCGTTTGTGGCGAATGACAACCTGACATTTGATGTTTTTCGTGGCGAAATATTTGGATTCCTGGGAGCAAACGGCGCAGGAAAAACAACTACCATCAGAATCCTGTGTGGTCTCTCCTCTCCTACTTCAGGTGAAATAAATGTGGGTGGATTTGATGTATACCGTGAAACAGAAAAACTGAAAAACAATATCGGTTACATGAGCCAGAAATTTTCTCTTTATGAAGATCTAACAATTTCTGAAAACATTCGTTTTTACGGTGGCATTTATGGAATTCCTTCAAAAGTCAGAAAAAACAAAGAAAAAGTAC
>JABMQB010000716.1 GCA_013203525.1 Mariniphaga sp. | reverse complement strand
TAACTGATCTGCTCCATAAATTGCCTGGTAGGAATCTCCTTTTACAAGAAGCAGAGGAGCCAGATTGTTAAGCAGATTGATCATTGCGATAGGGGCAGCAACCAAGGCCAGAATTACCATAAGTAAAGCCTGGTTTTTGTTAATGCCTTTCAACAATTTGTATAAAGCCAAAGGCAATAAAACAAAACAGGTGAGCATGATCAGATCGCTTACAAAACCAAAACGGAATAGCAATTCAGATTCCTGAATATTACTGATTGTTGTTACAGCATCTTCGGGCACAAAAATTTTATTCCTTACAACTTCGGCAAATATTCCAAATACTATTACAAATAAATAAAGGAATCCGGCAATTCTTGCGGTTTTTTTATTAGAATTCATTTTAATCGTGAATATTGTTTTTTAACTTTTGAAGATAATTTTTTTTGTGGTTAAAATATATTTAAAATGACCTTAGCATCGGGCGTGTTAAACAAGTTGGACCACCTCCTCCTTTAACACTTATTTCTTTTCCTTTATATGTTATCACTTCACATCCGGCATTTATCAGAGCATTCTTAGTTTTAGGATTCCCATCAACCATAATGCATTTTTTTGGAGCAATAGCCAAAACATTACACCCCATTGATTCAAATTCATCTTCAGGGACTTCGACAAATTTAAATCCTCTATTAATAAGTTCACTTCTGAATTTAATAGGCATTAAAGGAGAAAACACTACAGCTAAATCTTTATCCACAGGGCTTAATATCGACATTAAATGAAATACATCCTGCGAACCTTTATAGTGTGGTAATTGTGCTACAATCACTTCAATTCCTTTTGGTTCGAGTATTTGTTTTAATTGCTCAATGCCTTTTTCATTGGTTCTGTATGAATGTCCAACTGCCAATGTGTATTCGTCGAGCCATACCACATCGCCACCTTCAATTGTTCCCGGAGATAATATTTCGCCAAGAATTGGAATATCATTTTCAATATAAAATTGCTTTTGAGAAATAGGTTCATTTTTTCTTATGTTCTTTCCCATACTACAAATTATCATTCCAAAGTTTGTTGTAATAGTGGCATCCCGGCAATATATCGAGTCAATACCTACCTTTTCATCTACTGGAAAATAGTGGATTTCCACTCCAGCATTCTTTATATGTTTTTCGAAAGCTTTATATTCTTTTAAAGCAATATTATAATCAGGTTGTGAAATATAGTTTAAATCATGCCATTGTTTACCTAATTGAATATCTGATATAAAAGCATTCATTACAGGTTTTATAAAAACCGATTTTAACTTTAGATATTCTGAATGATGTGTTGTATTCATAGTTTCAAATATAGTGTTTTCTGCAACTGATAAAGGTTAATATTTTTCCAATATGTTCTCCCACTATTTTTTTATATTTTGCAGAATGCAGATCGATAAGTTCTTCTCTGATTCATTAAATATTTTATGAAATAATTTCTTTAGTTTAGAGCTGAACTAAAACGTATTAATAATTTCAATGAGTATTTTTAAAAGCAATGAGTGTGTCCGCCCTAAATTACAATTGCTTGGTTCAGAACAAATGAATGAAATACATCAGTATTCGATTCGTATTTTGGAAGATACAGGTATTGAAGTGGAATCAAAAGAAGCACTAAAAATATTTAAAAAATCGGATGCTGTAAAGATTAAGAATGGTGTGGTTTATATTAAAGCGGAATTAGTAAATCATGCCATTAAAAAAGCTCCTTCAAACATCGAAGTTTTTAACAAAACAGGAGACATTGCTTTTCAATTGGGGAAAGGTCAAGGCAACAATACTTATTTTGGAATTGGGGTTACCAACACATGGTATCAGGATATTGAAACCAACCAGGTTGAATTATTTACCAGGAAGCATATGCAGCATTCCACTAAATTAGGTGACTTGTTGGATAACTATGATATGATATCAACTTTAGGAATTCCTTCTGATGTAGATGCTGGCGAATCGGACTTGTTTTCAGCTCTTGATATGTATGCGAACACTTCGAAACCAATGGTTTTATTAATCTCAGGAGAAAATAAAATCAATGAGGTACTTGAGTTGTTGTCTTTTCTTCATGGTGATATTTCTGAAAAACCATTTTGTATTCCTTATGTAAATCCAATCACTCCGTTAGTGTTAAATAAAACTACTACCGATAAAATGATAGCTTCCATCGAGCATCGTTTACCTGTTATGTACTCAAATTATAGTTTGTATGGAGGCACATCTCCGGTTACCGAAGGCGGTTCGTTGGCTTTATTAAATGCAGAATTGCTTGCAGGTTTGGTTTTTAGTCAGTTGGTAAAAGAGGGAAGTAAAATTATTTTGGGAAGTTTGCCGGCCGCATTTAATATGACTACCATGGGCAGCCAGTATACACCGACTTCCTATTTATTAAACCTGGCTTGTGCCGAAATGATGAATTATTATAAAATTCCGCATTGTGGAACTTCAGGCAGTAATAATGGCAGAGGAGCTGATTTACTGGCTTCTGGTGATTTATGGTTGAATCACCTTAGTTCATGTATTGGTAAAATTGGCTGTGCTCCCTTTGTGGGTGGTAATTTCGATTCAATGGCATTTTCACCAACTACGGTTGTACTTTCAAATCATATTATTGGTGAGGCAAGAAAATTTGCAAAAGGATTTATTTTAAATGAAAAGGCAGTAAATCTCCCGGAAATTTCAACTATTGGGCATGGAGGTAATTATTTTACATCGGAACAAACATTAGCTTTATTAAATGAATTGGATTCTTCAAAAACAATATGGCCATCAATGAGTTTGGATACCTGGAAAGAAAAGGAAATGCCAACAGCTGAAAAAGACCTCATTAATTATACCTTAGACTTATATTCCAAAGCTAAAAAAGCATCTGAGGAAACTATCGACATAATTAAAAAAGGGGAAGAATTTATTAATAATAGACTGTGAGATTTATAGATGTGAGACATGAGATAAACACACAAACCAAGATATTTATTTAATGAGTAGTGTTAAAGTTGAAGAAAAGGGGAAAATTGGATTTTGGTTAAGTACTTCGTTGGTTGTAGGGAATATGACCGGTTCAGGAATTTTTCTTTTACCTGCAGCACTGGCTTTATATGGAGGCATTAGTATTTTTGGTTGGATTTTTACTCTGGCCGGCACTCTGTTTCTTGCCCTGGTATTTTCAAGGCTTAGTAAGCTGATCACGAAAGCGGGTGGCCCGTACACATATTCAAGGGAAGGATTTGGCGATTTTGCAGGTTTTCTTGTGGCCTGGGGATATTGGATCTCTATTTGGTGTGGTAATGCCGCTATTGCCGTGGCAGGTGTCGGATATCTTTCCGTATTTATTCCTTCACTTAAAGAAAACTATTTGCTTTCGGCTGCTATGGCCATTGGAGCAATTTGGTTTTTTACTTTTATCAATACAAAAAGTATTAAAAGGGTTGGAGTGGTACAACTCATTACAACAATAATTAAAATTTTGCCCTTGTTATTATTAGGGACATTTGGATTTTTATATTTTAACAACACCCATTTTACACCTTTAAATTTAAGTGGTGAATCGAACTTTGATGCAATTACTACAACGGCTGCATTGGCTTTGTGGGCATTTCTTGGTTTAGAGTCTGCAACTATTCCATCCGATAAAGTAAAAAATCCAACTAAAACAATTCCCAGGGCGACTATTGCAGGGATCGCAATAGCTGCGCTGCTATATATTTCAAGTACTGTAGCAATTATGGGAATTATTTCACCCGCTGACCTGCAGAATTCTGCTGCACCTTTTGCCGATGCCGCACAAAAAATCTGGGGAAACCAGGCTTCCGGCCTTGTAGCAATCGGAGCTGCAGTTGCTTGCTTCGGAGCTTTAAACGGATGGATTTTACTTCAGGGGCAAATGCCAATGGCTGCTGCAAAAGACAAGCTATTTCCTCCTGCATTTAAAAGAGTAACAGGAAATGGAATACCTGTTTTAGGTATCATTATTGCAAGTGTACTTGCCTCGTTGTTAGTAAGTATGAACTATTCCAAAGGACTGGTGAAAATGTTTTCTTTTATAATAATGCTCTCAACATTAAGTTGCCTTTTACCTTATTTGTTTTCTTCTCTTTCGGAAATTATGTTGTATTTGAGGAAAAAGAAAAACTTTAACAAAAATAAACTGATTCTGGCCTTATGTATTTCTGTTCCGGCTTTTCTTTATTCATTATGGGCCATTACCGGTTTGGAATATGAAATATTAATTTGGGGTGCTGCCCTTTTATCAGCCGGAATTCCAATTTATGCTTATCTAAAGTTGAGCGGGAGAAAGAAGTAACAATATGACCTTTATTCAATCAAGCGCGAACTTTTTATATAATGAATATTTCTTTCTTCCAGAT
>JABMQB010000715.1 GCA_013203525.1 Mariniphaga sp. | reverse complement strand
GGAATGGCCCTCGTAGGTTTACATGATTAATCCAATCCCAGTCATCTTCCTCAATTTTATCAATGGAATCAATTTTATTGACGCCGGCGTTGTTGATTAACACATCAATTTGGTCTAGCTTAACAATATTACTTATACACGCTTTAACTGATTGATTTGAAGCAAAATCAAGGTGTAAATATTTTATTCTATCCTCTGATTTTGCATTTAATTTTTCAATTGCTTCAAGATGAGCACCTGTCGCTATTACCTGTGCATTGCAATTAAAAAACAGTTTTACAAGGGCAGCACCTATGCCGCGAGTGCCACCAGAAACAATGACAGTTTTATTTGAAAAATCAATCTTCATTTTTCAGTATAAGCCATTACGGTGCATGGTGTTCCGTCCGCGTTATTAATGAGTAGCGGTGCCACAATTACTTTGTCAAAGGGGCTGTCTATATCCAATTTCATATCTTCGATTAACAGTATAGGTTCGCCTTCTTCAGGGCTTAAAAATGCGTGGTGGGCTTTTCGGCCTTCTTCACGATTACAGTAGCTGGATATAGAAATCAAATCCATTCCAATACAGCGCAACAGGGGAAAGTTTGTACGCAGAAACGGGGCCAGGTTTGCAGATAATCCCGGTGACGTGAGCGTGTAGCGGTCTGTGCCCCGCCAGGTACCATAGCCTGTTTTTATCAGCAGTAAATCTGCGTCCGAATTCTCAAGGCTAGAGAATATTTCAGGTCCTATAATCTGGCAATCATCTACTTTACTAGATAGATCAATTAAATCTATATGGTTAAATTGCCAGTATGAAGCCGGATAATCGTTCAAAGTTTTCCCATCAAGGCTAAAATGATATGGGAAATCAATGTGGGTACCGCTGTGGTTGGGAAATACCAAGTTCGTGGTATTGCAGTTATCTCCTTTAATCATTTCTTTATCTGGTACAAATTGTATACCAGTACCGTTACCATATAGAGGTGTTTTTTCAGATATAAAGTATGAGAGATATTTCATTTTATTTGACTAATAGCGTGGTCTAAAAGAATCATTGCATCTCTGTTTACACCTGTTCTTTTTTCGATCGTCGAATCACCTGGCATTGCTAGCAATTTTATCCCCATATAATCCAATGCATTATAATCGCATGCTGCTAAAGTATTAGTAATATTCTCAAATGACATAAGACTTTCTGACTCAAAATATTGGTAGTCTAAATAATTTGCTGGTGGCATATGCAGATCTGACCACGCCCCATAAAGATTATTATCGTTATTGGTGGTACCTGAAAACATAAGACCGCATAAAACATTATGCTTAATTGCATCTTTAATATGCCTTATAGGTCCTTCAACATTTTTAAACTCTATCACAGACCTGCCCCAATTGATTGCTAATCCACAGTTTGAAGTATATTTTTCGTTGATTTCAATGATAACATCAATTTCTTCTTCAAGAGTGAGAAATCCCTTCTTAGGGGTAGGGTTGTGATCATTGGCCGCATCAAAATGTTCAATTACAATTTTTGAACCAAACCAATCCCATGAAATAATCTCCGATAGAGATTCAAGAAACAATTCTTTTTTTGCTTTTACATTTCCTTGAGTATTTGTTGGCGAAGATGTGATTTGAACAGCTAAAACTTTATTAACACCAAAATGATTATTTAAAGTTATTACGCATTCTAATGCTCTTGAATAGAATTTGATAGCTTCATTGCGGCTATTTTCTTTTATTGAAGCTAGTCCAAAATATGGATCATGCTCTAATTGTTTCATTGTACCCGGTATACATGTCAGTACATTTTCCCAATCCGGATGTAGATTCATTAAAAGCCATTGGTCATCGAATGGGTGTAAACTTTCTCCCCAAAAAGGAAGTTCAAGCCCTCTAATTGAAGATAATTCTTTTAGCCGGTTAAAATAAATTAGTTCAGAACTTTCATCCCAAGTAAATAGATTTGGTGAGGTCGCATAAGCACCAACAATATACTTACTTTTATCTTTTTGTTTGATTAGATCAATCACTGATTTTGCGATAAATTAGTAACTCGTATACAAAAATTAGATATAATTGAGAACCTAAAATATATTGTTAACATTACTTATAATGGACAGGGCATGATCAGCCTCATCTTTAGTCAGAGCCATAT
>JABMQB010000714.1 GCA_013203525.1 Mariniphaga sp. | reverse complement strand
TCTTTTCCAGATACTTTTATATTTAGAAGTACCTCTATATCTCAACAACAGCAGGTTGGCAATGCTGTGCCTCCTCTTATGGCTGAGGAAATTGCAAAGTGTATTAAAAAAATGATTGTCAATCAAAAATCAGAGAATAATAGCGTTAAACTTAAAAATAAATTTCCTAAAATAAATTTTATAGGTAATAAAGAAAAAATAGCTAATTGGATTTGTGATCATTTTCCCAAAGGTACTAATTCAGTTTTTGATGCATTTTCTGGTGGTGGCTCTATTAGTTATGAGGCAAAGAAGAGGGGCTTTAGAGTTGTAAGTAATGATATTTTAAATATAAATTATTTGCTTTCTAAAGCGCTTATTGAAAATAATAAAGAGATATTAACTTATGAAGATATTAAAATAATTTTTTCTGGAAAACCATTTCAAGGATTTATGTATAAAAATTATGCTAATATTTTTTTCTTTCCAGAGGAATGTATGAAGTTGGATTTATATAGAGAGAATATAGAAAAATTATCATCAGAGTACAAAAAATCTATTGCCCTTGTTCTTTTGCGGAGAGCTATGATTAGAAAGATGCCGTATTCTAGGTTTAATATTAATTGGAGCAAGATAAAACAATTAAGGGACGAAGAATATAGTTATAAAAAATATAAAAGGAAAAGGGCATATCATAACAAATCTTTTAGAGAGCACTTCTTGGAAAATATTCGTGACTACAATGATTCTATTTTTGATAATAAACAAGATAATAAAGCATATAACAAAGATATATTTTCTTTATTAAAAAAGGTAAAGGCAGATATTATTTATCTTGATCCTCCATACACTGGAACAATGAATAATTATTTTGGCTTTTATGGGCTTATTGATGAGTATATTAGATCACAAAAACTTGAACCATTTAAGAATAGTTTTGTAAACAAAAAATCGTCGCTGTTATTTGATAGGTTATTCTCTAATTTGTCTAATTATAAATATTGGTTCTTGAGTTATAATAATAATGCATATCCTACAAAAGATGAATTATTGTATATAATTGGTAAATACTCTAAAAATATAGATGTTATTGAAAAACATCATAATTATAAAGTTACAGGTAAAGAAAAAAAGCAAAAAAATAAAGAGTATCTATTCATCATTAAAAATGATGATTGTTAAATTATTCTCTAAAACAATAAAAATATGACAAAACAAAATTACGAAGATTATTGGAAGCTGACTGTTGAGTATACGGATATTAATATGGACGGGTTTAGAGGAACATTGCAGATAATAGTTGATTTTATAGATGCTAAGTCTGGGTCGGTATATTCTAAAGAAATATATAAGGAATTACAAGAATTAGTTAATGAAAAGTATCCTAAGATAGATATGGGCTCAGTTAGAAAGAGTATAAATCAATTTATCAAATTAGGGTTTGTGGCTTATGAATTACAGTCTTACCATGAGTCAACAAAGGAATTTTTAGAGGCGAAAACTAATCGAAGAAGAAGGTCGTTATTTTCAAAAATAGTTTATTCAAACTCAAGCTTTAATAGTTCTGTAACCGAAGAGTCAAATCAGAAAGAAATTAATTTTCTTTTAAAAACATTAGAAGAAGTTGGAAAATTACATAAAAAAGATATTATTGGATTAATGACAGTCAATATTCCTAATGTTGCGCAGGGATTTTTTACTGAAGAACAAGTTGCAGAAGCAAGGCAACGAGCCGAAAAAATTAAGTTTATTGAAAGAAAATATAATCAGGTAAGTTATTTGTGGACTTTTCTGAAAAAGTTAGACGATTTATTAATTGTCGGAGATGTTTTATGTTTTGAAGAGGATTCACAGGTTATTTTTGGCGAAAAACTACAAGCTCAGACAGGAGTTCGAGATGGATATTTACATAGAATATATAAAAATCAATTAAAAAATGAAACTGACGAGAAGGTAGGAGATGTAAAATGTATGTTAGAAAAGTTAGCGTATCCTTCATTAGTAGCAAGCCATATAAAGCCATTTGTTGCTTCAAAAGTAAACGAAGCGTATGATCCAAATAATGGATTGTTATTGAGTAGGAATATGGATGTTTTGTTTGACAAAGGATACATGTCTTTTAAGGATAATGGTAAGATTATTTTATCCAAGAGACTTGATAAGGGAGTTGTTAGTTCATTGAACAGGTATGTTCTAGATACTATATTCATTAATGACGCAAGATTAGTATATTTAGATTATCACAGAAAACAAGTTTTCAAATAGTTAATAAAATGTAAAATAGAAATCAGCTCTGATTTTTGAAATAATTTGAAATTGAAATGAAATAAATTAGAGTTGCCCCCCCATTTCACTGGTAGGGGATAAAAAATAATCATGAAAAAGATTTTAGAAAAAGTTGTTACAAAAATTTTTGTTGATAGTCTGTATCTACATAGATTTGTTGGCTGTCATAGATTGTGTGATAGGTCGTTTTTTATCCAAAACAGACAATTTCATGTTTGTGCAAGATGTACAGGGCTGTTAACGGGTATTTTTATATCAGCACCATTATTATTATTTCCAGTAAAAAATTATATAGGATATTTATTTCCAATTTTTTTGACCGTTTTGGTCGTAGACGGTTTAACGCAAAAGTTCCATTTAAGAGAGTCCAATAATATATTGAGGTTTTTCTCAGGGTTTATAACGAGCTTCACATTTATTCCATTTTTATTTATATTTGTAATCAAAATTTATGAAAGAATATAAAAATTTAAAATTTCTTAATAGCGCTAAAGGACAGGAAGAAAAAATAAGAATATTGGCACAAGAAAGTAAAAAGGGTTGGCGTGTAGCCAGCGAGAATATAGTACCAGGAAAGTTCAAGGGGAAAGATGCTTGTTGTCTTTTTTTAATCTTTGCACCATGTGCTTTTTTGGCAGGTCATACTGAAGGGGAGATTCATGTGACATTAGAAAGAGTGAAAAAATAGGGGTCAGTTTTGATTTTTGAAATAAGTTAGAATAAATTAGAGTTGACGTCCATTTTACAAAAATCAAAAAATTATGAATAAAACAGAGAGACCGTTAATAGTATCATTTCAGTTATATGTTAATGATTTAGATTATATTGCAGTTAGAAAATTGATATTGGATGGGTTTTTTAGTACAGCCGGCAGTCTCGCTAATTTAGTTTTAGACAGATATATTAAAACATTTCTATGGTCAATAGATCGCGAAGATGTAGTAAAAATGATTAAGGGTTTAGGAGGAAATGATAGTCATGATGTTTTACAAATGATTGAAAAGTGTAAAGAGGAAGGTCTTTCAGTGCCCGATCTTAATAGTGAAGAGGAAAAACAGTTGAAAAATATACACCAGTGTTATTGTTTTCGATATATAGATTATATGTTCAAAACCAAATCAAATGCAGAAATGCGTGATAATTATATACATACTGTTGATAAGGTTGCTCATTTTTACAGAACACGCGTATTTGAAAATCCACCACAAAAAGGAAAAGCACCCATTGACCTTATTTGTGCAGGGCATCCAATTATAGGTACTGCCATAACTTGTAATAGGTCAGACTGTTCAGAGATTCTCTTTTTGGGAAATAAATATTTTTGCGTAGTTTGACATAAATTTTTTTAGGCGTAAGGCGATAAAAATAAAAATAATTAAAGATGAAGTTATGAAAAGGGAATACAAAAGTGGAATTATTGCTTTTTGCATTTTGTCCTTGATTATCCTGTTTGCCAACAAAGAGTCGTTTCTGAATTATTTCAAGTATTTATTTTCAGTTTTTTTTATACTTTATATACTCTCGGTTTATTTTTGTAGTAAATATATGCGTTTATTTTTAAGTTTAGAAAAAAGAAGAGAAAAATTAAGCCACTGGTTGAAAAAAAATACCACAATAGATTTTTCGGATTGGGGTGTTTTTGTTTTATTTATTCTTGGGTTGTTTGCAATGTTCTTTTTTAGTAAAGGAATCAGTTTGTTAGATTTAATTCCTTCTATTGTTTTATGGTTTACTGCGATTGTTGTTATGCAATATACGAAGGAGACCTATTGGTTGAAAAATATCAGTCAGAAAGATTTAAAACATAAAAGAGAGCAGGGTTTAAGACCAATCATTTTAAGGGGCGGGTATTTTACTGATTGGGGAAGTGTTAATTTTGGTATCAAAAATGGTAGACTTGTAAGTGGAACACCATTGAGTTTCACAATTTTTAAACAAATTGCTACAGATATTAATGGTTATATTGTGATTGACGGATATAGATATCTATTGCTTTTTGCTAATAAAATCACAGAAGTGGAACACAACAAATTTATTTTTATGCCAAAGTGGGGCTGGATGAAGCCAAATGCAAGGATATACGCAATTTATGACAAAAAAGATAAAGAAAAAGTTGGAGAAGAAAACAAAATTTACATTAATTATAATGATGTTGAGGGCAACGGATATTATACGGTTGAAGATAAAAATTTTTCTCAAAAGTCTTTTAGTAAGAAATAATTGTAGTCGAATGATAATTTTTGGGAAATGTGGTAAAATAGAGTTAAGAAATTAAAAAAATAAGCCCTCCTACGCCCTTTGGGTTTCGGAAGGGTATATATGCCTAACCCTTGTAATTTTTTACGAGGTATGGTAAAAACC
>JABMQB010000713.1 GCA_013203525.1 Mariniphaga sp. | reverse complement strand
ATATATTGTTGAACCATTGAGCTGCGAGGGTTGTGGCTATTGTGCGCGTGTTTGCCCAACCGATGCGATCACCAATGAAAATCAGAATGTTGGCCAATGGTATATGTCAACAACCAAAGTAGGCAGTACGATGATACATGCCAGATTGGGCATCGGTGCCGACAACTCAGGCAAACTGGTTGCTAAAGTGAAAAATGAAGCCAAACTGATCGCGGAAGAGAATCATGCAGATTATATTCTTGTTGATGGCTCGCCGGGCGTTGGATGTCCGGTTGTTTCATACCTGTCAGGCGCAAACTTTGTAGTCCTCGTTACTGAACCTTCCGTTTCAGGTTTGCATGATCTGAAGCGGGTTTATATGCTGGTTAAAAAGTTTAACATTAAAGCGGGATGTATGATCAATAAGGCAGATATCAACCCGCAAGTAACAAAAGCGATAGAAGAATTTTTAAAGAGTGAAAACATCGTTCACATTTCAAATTTGCCCTATGATGAATCATTCACCAAAGCAATGACCAATGGGCAAACAATAGTTGAATATTCGGAGAATACTTTAAGAGAAATGATGATCCATAGTTGGAATAAAATAAAACAGGTACTAACATAAGCACTTAAAATAAGAATTATGAAAATTGCATTTACAACAAAGGGGACAAAATGGAACTCCCGGATGGATCCACGATTTGGTAGAACAAAATTTTTTCTGATCTATGATGTTGAGAAACATGAGTTCAACCATTTTGATAACAGGTCAATAGATAACGAAGCCCACGGAGCAGGACCAAAAACTGCCCAGAAACTTTTCGAGCTTGAAGCCAACGTCCTTATTACCGGAAACGGCCCTGGTGGAAATGCTGCAACTGTCCTTGAAAAATCCGGCATAAAAATTTATATCGGAGCAGGGGAGATGACAGTCAAAGAAGCTTTTGAAGCTTATCAAAACCGGAAACTAAAAGAGTTCTAAAACGCAAATCACAACTTTCAAATTTATAAACCAGGAAATATGCAGATGATTAAAAAACCAGGAAATAATTTCATAAAATTTCTTATTCTGTTTCTTGCGATAATCATACCCTGGATTATCGGGATTGTATTGGTTAATAAATCAGCGGATAGTGAAAAAAAACACCCTGTGAAATTGGTTAATTATCAAAGAGATACTATCCAAAAAGCGGACCATAGTCAGTTTGAAATATTGCAAGTGGATTTTGAAACCCCACAGCAGCTAACTGAAGTATGTCTGACATGTCATAATATGACGGCTCAGGATGTAATGAAAACATCACATTGGACATGGTCTAAAGAATATATTACCGATTCAGGTGATACCATACAACTTGGCAAAAAAAACAATGTCAACAATTTCTGTATTGGTGTTGAATCAAACGAGGCGCGATGCACCAGTTGTCACATCGGTTATGGATGGGAGGATAGCGATTTCGATTTCACTGACGGGAAGAATATTGACTGTATTGTCTGCCACGACCAAACCGGCACGTATATGAAATTCCCAACTGGAGCAGGATTTCCTGTGCAGGAAACGAAGAAATTCGGCAACAGGACTTTTTATCCCCCGGATTACAAAGTGATAGCTCAAAACGTAGGGAAGCCTTCCAAACAAAATTGTGGGGTATGCCATTTCTTTGGAGGAGGTGGAAATAATGTGAAGCACGGCGATCTTGCCAGCGAGTTGAAAGAGGCTACGAAAGAGGTGGATGTTCACATGGCTGTGGATGGGGCAAATTTGGATTGTATCGACTGTCATAAAACAGAGAGACATAATATTACCGGGAATCTGTATTCTATTGCTTCTACTAACACCAACAGGGTTTTATGCGAACAATGCCACACCGGGCAACCGCATCAAAATAAAATTATCAACAAACATACTAACAAGATCGCATGTCAAACCTGCCATATACCTGCCTATGCAAAAGTAAGTGCAACAAAAATGTACTGGGACTGGTCAACGGCAGGGAAATTTAATGAAGATGGAAGTTATTTAATTAAAAGGGATAGCGCCGGGAATATGATTTACCACACGATGAAAGGATCGTTTGCATGGAAAAACAATGTAGATCCTGAGTATTATTGGTTTAATGGAAATGCAAGACACTATCTTTTAGGTGATCAGACAGATACAACAAACTCTGTTCAATTAAACACCCTTCTGGGAAGTTATGATGATAAAACTGCTAAACTAATTCCAGTCAAAGTTCACGCCGCCCGCCAGATCTGGGATCCCATTTTTAAAACGATCATTTTGCCTCATTTATTTGGGAAAGACAGTATGGCTTACTGGAAAAATTATGATTGGAACAAAGCAGCCGAAGCAGGTATGAAAAGTGTTGGTTTGCCATACAGTGGGGAGTATGCTTTCGCTTCTTCAGAGATGTACTGGCCAATTAACCATATGGTAGCCCCATCAGAAGAAGCGTTACAATGTTCCGATTGTCATTCGCGAGAAAGCCGGTTATCCAATCTTACCGGGTTTTATCTGCCGGGAAGAGATCGCAGTGTTTTCCTCGACATTCTTGGATTTGCCTTGATTGTTATTGCATTTACTGGCGTCGGGATTCATACATTCTTACGACTTACCCGGAATAAATAACAACCCTTTAATTGAACAGAATAATGAAAAAAAAGACCTACATATATAGAGGATTTGAACGATTCTGGCATTGGAATCAGGCTTTGTTAATCTTTTTTCTTGCATTTACTGGATTTGAAATCCATGGAACTTATCACGTTTTTGGATTCGAAAACGCGGTTAGGTGGCATGATATTGCAGCATGGGCTTTTCTGGTTTTAATCATATTCGCTATCTTCTGGCATTTTGTTACCGGGGAATGGAAACAATACATCCCGACAACAAAATTTATCAAGGCGCAAATCTCATATTATATTACCGGAATATTTAAGGGAGCGCCTCACCCAACACATAAAACAATTTATAATAAGTTTAATCCCCTGCAAAGGATGATCTATCTTGGTTTGAAGCTTCTCGTAATTCCTGTCCAGATTGCCACCGGATTCATCTACATGTTTTACATATATCCAGACAATCCGGTTCATATTAGCGGCCTGAATATCATTGCACTTATACACACATTCGGCGCGTATACACTGCTCGCTTTTGTTATCGCACATGTGTAT
>JABMQB010000712.1 GCA_013203525.1 Mariniphaga sp. | reverse complement strand
GTTTGGAACTTGTTAATAACAGAAAACATTTTTGTATTTGCAGCACTGATCCGTTACAAAATTTCAAATTTTTCATAATTGTAATTTTAGTTTAATAAAAGTTAAGAATAAATTTCAATTCATTTTTTGTTTGGTTCAATAATCAATAATATTAATTGAATAATACTTTTAGAGAAATAGGGTCAATAAATCGTAATACTGATGAACCTTGTCATCGTGCTTCCCATAAGGGAAAGGGTCAGATTTTGCGAAAAGGGAACACAATTTAAGGCAAATTTATCTTAAATGCAAATTTTTGCTAATGAAATGTTTATGTTAAGATAAGGAGTAGAAACTTGATCAAATCCACAAAAAAAGGACAAACTTTCAGAATGCCGCATAAATATGAAAATCTAAATTAATAATCATGTAATAACCATTTCTCAGCAGATTCAACTTTATCAAAGGTCTTGACGTAAGCACCTCTTTTATTTGCAATATAATCCATTAAATTATTCCTATACCCTTTTGGTATTATAAAAGCGGCTTGTATCTCATTGGTAAATGAATTGGCTACAAAAGTTCCAATATCATACCTGTCTGTTTCGACAAAATGTTTAAAAGAGGTTTTTGACAAATCAAATAATAATTTTTCAGCAGTCGTTTTTTTTCTTTTTTTAATTGCAGCGTTTATAAGTGTTTTCAATCCATTTAAGGAATATTCCCCTGAGACATTAAATGCAAGACAATTACCGTTATAATTTGAAGTCCACTCCACAAATTCAATAAATTAATTATGCAAATATAATCACAATCCACAAAAAAGGGGATAAATTTTGCAGAATGCCCTGAATTCTTTGCGCATCTTTGCACTTTTGCGATTTTTTGCGGAATAATTATTAACGCGAAGTTACGTAAAGCTTACGCTATGATTCGCAAAGAAAAAGCCCAGGAAATCTATAGGGTTGTCTTCGGTTGGTTCAACGGTTTTTTCTCAGGCCTCATTTGCGGGAAAAATGGGACTTAGGTTTGTGGCTCATTTAATTTGAAGGAGATGGGATAGGTCGGTTTTAGGTTTGGGACAAACTGGGAACGGCAGGAGGTGTATTATTAATGATTTGAATCAGATGGTTATTTATCCTTTTCTTTTAGTATTTCTAGTGATTCTTTCAGCTTATTTAATTTATTATCCAATTTGACGATTTCTACATCAAATGCTTTTTGAGTGTTTTGTAAATTACTTTCATAATCACTTTTTTGTTTAAAAATTTGTTTCCTTAATAATACAAATACCAATAAAACAAATAAAGCAACCACCAAAACAGCAATTATCCAGTAAAGTGTATTTTGGCTTACTGTTTTATTTAAATTTGTAATACTCTGCTTGGTATATTTTTTAACGTTTTCAATGTTTACATCAAGTTCATTTGCTATTTTATCAATATTGTCAGTATTGGTGTTCGTGTTATTACTTATGCTATCAATATCAGTTTGAGACTGCATTTTGTAATTATCCAATTCATTTGATAACTGGTTATAATTCTTTTTTAATACAGAATGCAAATTTTTTAACGAACTATAATCCTCCAGAATTTTTGCATTTTCAATCTGAACGGTTTCAATATTATTTTCCAATGTTGAAATTCTTGTATTTAGCTTATCCATTTCAGTGTTATCAACCTGACAAAAAACACTAGTGCTAAAAGAAATAACAATCAATCCAATTAATAGTAAATTTTTCATGATTTCCAGATTTTTTGATTAATCACATAAATTACTAAAAAATAATGATTTATGCAATCATTTGAATAAATTCCTTAACACACACGTAATCCTCATCGTACTTTTTAAGGCACTCGGTATCATTATTTGAAAGTGATTCCAAATATTTTCTGGGGTACAGATAAAAATTCCTTTTAAAATGAATAAGTAATCTATTAAATTGCTCTCATATGCACCTCACAAAGAATCTAGTGCAGTATTTAAGTAGTAATATATTATTTAGTTATTTGGAACTTGTAGAATAGATTGAGTTGAATGTGCTTGAATAAATAATAAACGTCTGTTTTAATAGCGTTTAATTCATGTTGATTTTTGTTATTTTCAAATTTACTCATCATTTGTCTCAATGACACAGATACGACCACGATAAGATAGTTGTTGTTGTATGTAGCCGATGTTCTTATATAATTGATTCAATGGATTTAGAATATGCCTCTTTCAAACTTTTTGTGAACGTAACTTGCTTAATTAGTTGTTTATCATTTACATCTAAACCAGACAACTTTATAATTTCTATAGCTTTTTCAAAGAAATCTTTAGACTTTTCAAAATTGTGCAGAACACTCTGAATAGGAGAACAATATTCTATAGAGATTTTTTCACTTGACATATATTTCAAATCTAATTGTTGACTCTGTATTTGCATTCTAAAAAGCATTAGTAGAAAGAACTTCACTTTCCTATAATTTGTGTCTAGGACCTTTCTATTAAATAAGGTCACAAGTCTATAATAGGAATAGGCTGCAGTATAGTACAAAATCTTACTATGATTTGAATTGAAAATTGAAGGACTTTCAGATTCAATATTTTGGGTAACGATTGAGCCAAAATACGTTGTAACTCTATCTGGATTTTCATAGAACATTGAGGAGAATGATTTAATAATGTCCTTGATGTTTATAATTTTTATTTTCAATATACTACTATCCGTTTGGTATTGGCTGGAGCGTCGTTCATAATAAAGTCTTCCGTCCCCATCAAAAGTTTGAAAGTACATTTCCAGATTCTTTTGATAATCTGTCATTGCTTGAAGTTGTTCTCTTCTAATTGCTGTTTGACTATTTGTTGCTATTGTAATTTTGTTTTTAACATCATCATTATTGGTCACAACAAGTTTAATTGGGATATGAAAGTTCTGTATGCTTTCACTAGTATTGTTTATGAAGTAGTCATAAAGCATATTACTAGTTTGACATCCATTTACTATTTGGTAATCTGATATAGTAAATTTATTACCTGAAGCTCGAAGGTTATCGGCAACAATTGTTATACCGTTATTTAGGACTGTAAATAACTCACGCTCATTGCTATTAAGAGTTTCTACTATGCCCGTATTCACTGGATTGTTTATGCCTTGGAAATCCCTAACATTATCGTAGAATACATTTCTAATGTTCTCATTTTCATCAATTAGTATCTTTTTAAACTCCAGAAGTGGTAAAATTCCGAAATAAGCTTCAGTAATATTTGCTAAATCTGGCAAAGTGACTTTATCTTGAAAAACAAAAGTCGTGGTTACTGAATTTTTTGTGTTTCTGTATAATCTAGATATCTCATTAGCATCAATAGCTTCGTAGAGTATATCTGAAAAAAGATTAATTGCATTCAATTCAGATT
>JABMQB010000711.1 GCA_013203525.1 Mariniphaga sp. | reverse complement strand
TTTTCAAATATGGCTTTGTAATTTTGCGTATCCATTTAGATAGTATGCCTTAGTGTTGTTAAAAATAAGAAAAAATGAGGCGAAACAAATGATATGCCATAATATGTTCAAAACAATATTAGGTTTTGAGAATCCATTTAACCTGCTAATTTTGTTTGGCATTAAAAATATTATATTGGAGAAAAAAGAAACCTGGAAATTTCCGAAGGCTTTTTGGGTGGCTAACACGGTCGAGTTATTTGAACGCGCAGCTTATTATGGCGTATTTATCGTTATTACACTATATTTATCAAGGATTTTAGGATTTGGCGATATTGAAGCTGCTACTATAGCAGGCGTATTCCAGGCCATGTTATATTTTCTCCCCACATTTGCCGGAGCCTATGCCGATAAAATTGGCTTTCGTAAATCATTAATGCTTGCATTCCTTCTTCTTACACTAGGGTATGCCGGGATGGGTATTCTTCCTACAATGTTTGAATCATCGGGTTTGGTTGAATATGGTGAAAAAACAGTCTTTAATGGATTAGATAAATCGGCAGCCAAATATGCAATAATACCGGTTATGGTATTAATAATTCTTGGTGGATCGTTTATTAAATCGGTAATTACCGGAACTGTAGCCAAGGAAACTACCAAGGAGAACAGAGCACGGGGATATAGTATTTTTTATGCTATGGTTAACATTGGTGCCTTTTCCGGGAAAACCATTGTTAAGCCTTTGCGAGAAGCCATGGGGAACGAAGGCTTGATCTGGATAAGTTATTTTTCGGCAGGCGCCACATTATTGGGGCTAATTGTCGTTTTCCTTTTCTTTAAAAGCAAACACCGTGCAGGAGAGGGTAAAAAACTCAGCGAAATTCTGGATGGTTTATTCAGGGTACTTCTTAAATTACAGGCTAATTTTACTAATAATAATAATTACAGGTTTTTGGATGGTGCAGCACCAAATGTATGCAACGATGCCAAAATATGTACTTCGTTTGGCAGGTGAGGGGGCTTCGCCTTCGTGGTATGCCAATGTAAATCCTTTGGTCGTATTTACCACGGTTGGATTTGTAACTCATTTTCTTTGAAAACGAACGGCCCTGTTCAGCATGACGGTGGGAATGTTTATTATGCCGGTTTCTGCATTGTTTATGGCTTCCGGGAATTTAATGTCGGGCGATATACTGGGCATGCATCCGGTTGCTTTTATGATGGTTATTGGGATAGCCTTTCAGGGTTTTGCTGAAACCTTTATTTCTCCACGATACCTTGAGTTTTTTTCGCTTCAGGCCCCAAAAGGGGAGGAGGGGCTTTACCTTGGTTTTAGCCACCTGCATTCGTTCCTTTCATCCATTTTTGGATTTATAATGTCGGGTGTTTTACTTGATAGGTTTTGCCCCGATCCGCGTTTGTTTGAAAACCATGAAGCCTGGGCGGAGGCAGCAACAAATGCCCATTATATTTGGTATTATTTTGTAGGCATTGCATTAGTATCGGCCATTGCATTAATAATTTACGGAAAGGTGGTAAGGCGGATAGATGCCAGGATATAAAAAGTAAATTAATATTTTGCTGAATCGTTTGAAATAATTAGTTTTGCACACTTGTTTTTAAAACAGAATTTGCCCGGATGGCGGCTCCGATAGCTATCGGGGGGCAGACATCCTGATTTAAAAATATATTTGCCCGGATGGCGGAATTGGTAGACGCGCTGGATTCAAAATCCAGTTTCCGCAAGGAAGTGTGGGTTCGATTCCCACTCCGGGTACTAAAAAGCTTGATAGTCGTTTGATTATCAGGCTTTTTTGATTTTATTTGGTAACAAATAGGTAACAAATGGTGTTATTTGTGGGATCACAGTTAGTCCGCTTAACAGATTGATGTTGAGCGGACTTTGTATTTATTGGGAAAAGAATAGGGAAAGAATCTGGCATCATCCGTTACATAAAATCCTAATTGTTATTTGTCCTTTCACGACAGAAGTTGATTTTATACTTTCAAAATATAATTTATAGTAAAATGGAACCAGGTTTAGTAAAGTTGAATTTAGTAATTTAAAAATACAACCATGAATGCATTAGAAGAACAAAAATATGAATTAATAATGTGGCATATCCTTGACCCGGAGAATTCACCGTTGCCAGTACAACAACAGCTCATGCTTGATAGGATTATTTCAGCATCTAAAATCTTAGATAAAGGCCTTCACCGTAAAAATGCCGTGCTTTTACATCACAGCAAATACCCGGAAATTTCCAGGCCACAAGCATATGTTGACCTAAGGCTTGCAAAAAAGTTGTACAATTCTTTGCATGAATTTGATTTTGATTTCTGGAGGCTATGGCAGATAAAGGATATCGTAAACAGTATTGATCGCTGCCGGGAAATAAACACAATCGAAGCATTTAATGCAATTGCAAAACTTCATTCTACCCTTTCTAAAGTAATTGGTAAAAAACCTGATGATTATGCGGATCCTAAAAGGCATGAGAAACATAACTTCTATTTCCTTATTCAAACCTGCAAACGAATAATCAAAATCAATATCGATGACCTTGGTGAAATTCCTGCTGCTACTAAACATGAAATAAATAGGTTTCTATTTGCAGGGAATGAATTGACAGATGAAGAAGCAGAAGAAATTTTCAATTCTTGATAAATAACCTTGTAAGAGATAATAAACCTCAGATTATATCTGCACTTAATCAAGCAAAATCCGAAGTAGATATTGAAGGTATGGGGGACAGGGAAATTCAATAAAATAGGTTTGGAAGAAATCAGGCCATCCAAAATATGCCCTTTCATTGTCTTCAATAACAATTAGTGCTTTAGGGGTTTTGTTGTGAAATGGTTATGCTCAAAGTATAGAGGGCTATTAACGAAACACAGACGACTTTTTCAGTACCAGGAATTTAATACTTAAATGGGCATCCGGGCAGGCTTTTTATTCTATCTTTTATACTAAAAGGATGCCATTGCAATCCTTGATGCAAAACAAATCATTTTAGGTTTTTGTGAATGAATAACGATTACCTACCTGGGTACAGGAAGGTAATCTTTCTTATGGTGCCAACACATCAGGATTCTCTTGCTCCTGGGCCGTTCACAGATTCCATTTCATTCCATCCACGTTCA
>JABMQB010000710.1 GCA_013203525.1 Mariniphaga sp. | reverse complement strand
ATTTCGAATGATGATTTTGAAAAATTAGATGAATTGCATTATAAAACTGAAAATGAATTAATACAACTAATAAAATCATTACAAAATAAATTGGATAAAAAAGAGTGGGATGATTCATTTATTTAAACAACATTCCATGTGTTCCTTGTCTGACGAAAGGAAGATAATATTCCATTATTCCAATATGCTATTATTAACTAACTACTAAAATATCAATCATGAAAAAACAACTAATACTTTTAGCAATCCTTTGTTTTTCCTTTGCAGGAATTGCACAGATAGCACCATCGGTAAATCTGATGAAGTTTTACACCTCAGAATGGGAAGGTGAGCGCGATGAAAATGGCAGGCCAATGGTTTCGGATGAATTACTTGACCGTCTATTAAATCTATCAATTGAAGAAGCATGGGGAGTAATCCGAAATGAAAGGTATAACAACCAGTTTGAAGGTGGTTGGGAAATGCTTCACGTCGATAAGCCATTTGTAGGACGTGCATTAACAGCCCAGTATATGCCATTACGACCCGATGTAAATTCAAAAATTATGGAGCTTGGAAAAGAGGAAGGACGGATTGGCTCTTCCAACTCATGGCCCATCGACATGTTACAGGAGCGCGATGTATATGTAGCCGATGGGTTTAGTAAAATTATTAACGGCACCCTCATTGGCGATAACCTTGGAAATTCTATTTATGCCAAAACAAAAACAGGAGTTGTTTTTGATGCCGGTTCTCGCGATATGGAAGGCCTTGAAAAAATCGATGGTTTTAATGCCTTTGTTCGTGGTTGGGATCCTACCTACCTGATGGAATCAATGCTGACTGGAGTTAATATACCCATACGTATTGGAGCCGCAACAGTGGTTCCCGGCGATGCTGTACTTGCAAAACGTGAAGGAGTAATATTTATCCCGGCCCACTTGGTTCAGAAAGTTGTCATTAATGGCGAATTTACTGTGCTACGTGATAAGTTCGGGCATGGCATGTTAAAAGCCGGTGTTTATACTCCCGGGCAAATCGATGGACGTTGGAGCGATGATATAAAAGAAGCCTTTTTAAAATGGCTGGATGATAACCCCGATGAATTACCAATGTCTCGTGAAGAATTGGATGAATATATGAAGGGACGAAACTGGTAGAAATAAAAACTAAGGATAAAAAATTAGTCCGGAGTTTCAAAACCAAAGCTTCGGATTTTTTATCTTTAAAACATTTACAAATAGCAATAAATCCAATCCATAGCCTTTTCACCCTTTCAATTAAAATCTGTATTTTTGTCGGACTAAAAAATTCTAAGAAAGTAATTTCAAAATGAAGATATCTTACAACTGGTTAAAAGATTATATCGATATTGATTTAAGCCCGACAAGGCTGGCTGAAATATTAACAGAAACCGGACTTGAAGTTGGCGGAATTGAAGAAGTTGAAAGCATTAAAGGCGGATTGGAAGGTTTTGTTATTGGGCATATAATTACCTGCGAACCTCACCCAGACTCCGGCCACCTAAGCAAAACAACCGTTAATATTGGGCATCAAGTTTTACCGATTGTTTGTGGCGCCCCGAATGTAGCTGCCAGGCAAAAAGTTGTAGTTGCCACAGTTGGAACCACACTTTACATGGATGATAAAGAGTTTCAGATTAAAAAATCAAAAATACGTGGAGAAGTTTCAGAAGGAATGATTTGTGCCGAGGATGAAATGGGAATGGGTACTGAACATGCCGGAATTATGGTATTGGATGAACATGCTAAACCTGGCACTCCGGCAAAAGATTATTTTAAAATTGAATCGGACTGGGCAATTGAAATCGACCTTACTCCAAACCGAATTGATGGGGCTTCGCACATTGGAGTTGCCCGTGATGTAGCTGCTTACCTTAGCCAGAATGAAAATATTTTATATCATAAACCTTCGGTTGAAGAATTTAAAGTTGACAACCATAACCTTGAAATGCCTATAGAAGTTCTTAATCCTGAAACCTGCCCACGATATTCGGGTGTAACTATTACAGGTATTGAAGTAAAGGATTCTCCTGAATGGTTACAAAACAGGCTTAAAGCAATCGGGCATACTCCTATTAATAATATTGTTGATAT
>JABMQB010000006.1 GCA_013203525.1 Mariniphaga sp. | reverse complement strand
TTCTCATTTTATATTTATTATATGTTTAAAATTTGTGTATCTGTATTTACAGCAATCGTTCTGTTAAATTTTACATCTAAAGGACAATCCAATTCAGAGTTTGAAAACAAAGTAAGCGAAATTCATCAAAAAGCATTAACTGTTGACACTCACTGTGATACTCCAATGAACATGCTTGAGGAAGGATTTGATGTTGGGATTCGAAATGAATTACCAAACCGGGTTGATTTCCCACGAATGAAAGAAGGAGGGCTTGACGCAATGTTTTTTGCTGCATTTACCAGCCAACGCCCAACTACAAATGAATATACAGAAATTGCATATAATATGGCAAACCGTATGATAGATTCGATTTATGCTGCTTGCCAAAAACACAACACCCTGGCTGAAGTTGCTCTCTCAGCTTCTGATGCTACAAGACTTGAAAAACAAGGGAAAAGAGCAATTTACATTGGTATAGAAAATGGATTCCCGGTTGGAAAAAAGTTAAGCCGCGTAAAGGAATATTACAACAAGGGAGTAAGATACATTACACTTTGCCATTCATCAAATAATAAAATATGCGATTCATCAACCGATAGAAATGGACCAGAACACAATGGATTAAGTAAGTTCGGTAAAAAAGTAGTAAAGAATATGAATAAATTGGGAATGATAATCGATGTTTCACATATTTCTGATAAATCATTTTTTGATGTAATAAAAAACAGCAAGGCACCGATAATAGCATCTCATTCAAGTGTTAGAAGCATTGCACACCACAACCGGAATATGGATGATAAAATGATAAAAAAGTTAGCGGAAAATGGTGGAGTGATTCAAATATGCCTTCTAGATGAATATATAAAAGATCCGGATACAACAACAGTTCGTTATCAGAAAGAACAGGAACTGCGTAAAGTTTATAATTCGACGTTTGATTCGATGAGTGATGAAGAAAAGGCTGAATTCAGGAATCAGTGGAGAGAGGTGCGAACCAGTTACCCCAAAGAACTTCCCACTGTTGCCGATTATGTTGACCATATTGAATATGTAAAAAACCTGGTTGGTATTGATTATGTTGGAATTGGCAGCGACTTTGATGGTGGTGGTGGAATTGATGGCTGTGCCGATGTAAGCGAATTCCCGAATATTACACGCGAAATGCTAAAACGAGGATATTCCGAAGACGAAATCATAAAAGTGTGGGGTGGTAATTTCTTCCGGGTATTTAGGGAAGTTGAAAAAGCAGCAGGTAAAAGTTAACCTTCATCTGCTATTGAACCACAATTTTCAGATCCTCCATAAAATTATCGGAAATTATCACAAAGTGATAAATCCCTTTACTCAGATGCGATACATTAAAATGTTCAATTTGATTTATTGCCGGATATTTGATTTCCCTCACTTCCATTACCTGTCCTAAACCATTAATAAGTTTTACGGTGAGTTTCTCCGGTGGATTTGAATCAATCCTGAAATTAAATTCCCCCTTATTTGGATTTGGCATAATTGAATAAGAAAAATCAAATTGTTCTAAACGTATAGCTGGTGTATTAATTGATTCTGATGCATAAGAACAATTATTTTCATTTGTAGCTAAAAGATAATAGTCACCATTCTCCGTATAAACTAACTCCTTACTTGTTGCACCTTCAATTGGTTCACCATTAAAATACCATTGATATTCTTTATAATCATCGGCAGAAGCTAAAGTAGAATATTCTACCCGCGAAATTGTTGGTTTAAAAGAAGGATGAATAGTAAGGTTAATAATTATACTATCACATCCATTTACTGTTTTTAGTTCCACATCATACTGACCTGGTTCACTGTATCCTCCAAAAGTTTCGGGCTGACATATTGATAATGACCCATAAAAATTATACACCGGATTTACAATTAAATGTGTTGTTATAATACTGTCACATCCATTTACCGATTCTAATTGTCTTGAATAATCACCGGTTTCATTCCATTCCATATAATTCTCACCCTGACAGAGAGTTACATATTCATCAGATGAATAGGCTGGATTAACTGTTAAGTGTGTAATAACAATACTATCACAGCCATTTATTGTTTCAAACTCCCTCCTGTGTTCACCTTCTTCTATTAAGCCAAGGTAATCTTCCCCCTCACAAATTGAAACATACTCTTCACTTCCATAAGTTTGATTTAGTGTTAAATGGGTTACCACAATACTATCGCAGCCATTAATAGTTTCAAATTTTCTCCTGTGTTCACCTTCTCCTGTTAAACCAAGGTAATCTTCCCCCTCACAAATGGAAACAAACTCTTCTGCCTCAAAAGTCGGATTAACAGTTAGAAACGTAGTTACTGTACTATCACAACCATCGACTGTTGTCAAACTTTGAATAATTTCTTGGGCTTGCATATATTTTACTTCATTTAAAATAAATGTATCACCTTCGCAAATGGATTCATAAAGGATTAATTCGTAAGATGGTAGCAATTCAATAACGGCTTCACTGCTGTTTTCTGAACCTGATAAATTTGTAACTAAACAACTATAAAGTCCAGCAGTTGTATCGTTAACACTTTCAATGATATATTCTTTCTCAATGGCACCTTCAATAATTTTCCCCTCATAAAACCACTGGTAATCAGGCACGGGAACACCTGTAGCACTAACAGATAATTCGGCAATACTGTTCTGACAATAACTTCCTCCTTGCGGTTGAATAATTATTTCAGGTGCCTGGGGTGCTTGGGAGTCTTTTTCAAAAGCACCGATATCAACAATCCATTCACCATCGGCGTCACCATCCCAGATGCGAGACATACCCGAAAAATCAGTTATAAAGTCAACAGAATTATTTGACCCTGCATCAATACACGGTGAACCTGATTGTAAATTAAAATCACCTGTTTCTGATGAAATATACAATGGATCGGAAGAAATATTATTGCTCCCGTTTTGAACAACGCTTAAATCATTCAGATTACAGGATTCAAAAACCAGGTTATCACAAATACCGGTTGGTACTCCTGATATATTATTATCCCATAAATTGGAATTATAAAAGAATACTTCATTGGCATCCATTTCAAAGACAGAGTTATTGTTCCAGATATTTGTATTGTAAAATTCAGCATTTATTAGGGTTTGAGGATTTTTATTGACCCTTTGAGAAATAATTCCCCTAATGTTATTGTAAATAATATTATTATATGATTTTATTCTTGCATAACCTCTTCTTGAGCCACCTACGGGGATAGCTGAGAAGGTGAAGCCTTGCGAATGTAAATAAACTGCATAGCCATTATTATTGGCAATTACTGAATTTTTTAACGTACAGTAAACATTTGAACTTTGTGATTTTGGAATCCATCCACTTGACATATAACCATGCCCTGAAAGTTCTATCCCATTGCCATTATTGCTGGTAATGACTGAGGATATTACTTCAATATCAGCCAGACCATACGCTTTATTTCCACTTGCTTCTGCCCTTAATCCTAAAGTATTATTTGATATTCTACAATTATTTATATACGAGTAGACTCTTTCATTCCTCCCATAGAAATGAATACCTGTTTCATTTTCACTAAAGTGTGAGTTTGCAAAGGTTGAATATCCGTTGGACTGATAAATACCATATTCACCGTTCTGGACAACAACAAAATTGAAATTTGCTGTATCGGCAATATAAATCCCATCCCAATTATTTTTACCGGAAATCATGGTCATAAACCTTATACTATCGGCCGGTGTCCCTGTGGCATTAAGAGTACCATTAACTGTCAATCGTATATTTTCTGCTTGGTTATGATCGGCAATTACAAATACTCCAGGTTCAATTGTTAATGTTTTCCCAGTATCCACATCACATTTACATGTCATAATATAAACTCCATTAGCTCTTAATGTATCTTCCAACGAACCACACAAATCAACGGTGCTTTCAGAAGTATAAATAAATGATGCACCTGAGTTAAAAATAAGAGTATCCTGTTCAAAGATTATCTGTTTTAATCCTGGAGTATTAGCTGGAGTTGTAAATGTTATTAGTGTATCAGACCAACTTATGTAATTATTAACTGATTGTTCTTCAAAACGTATAATTACCTGTTCCCGGTTAAAACCAAAAAACTCTCCTTCAATGGCTAATGTATCACCACCCGATATTTCGCCTGTAACCTTGCTCAGATTTTTTATTTCAGGTGGCTTGATGGTATAACAATCAAATCCATACCCTTCTTTTAAATCATTGTTAATAATATAAATATTAACAGTGTCAGGCAGATGTGGTGGTGTAATACAAACCAGGCTGTCGTTGCTCCAGAACAAGTATTCAATTGCTTCAGTATTATCAAACCGGATTTTACCATTTTGTTTTGCAGCCAGGAAATTAGCCCCTTTTATTATTAATGTATCATTCCCAAACATGTGCCCTTCCCTTTCTGATAACCAGGTTATTCTTGGTAAATATTCCGTTTGTGTGGCTTCAACAGTATTTCCATAAGCACCCAGGTTTACCCTGTTGCCGTTTTCTTCTGGTTCATTTTCAAAATCTGAATCCGGATTTCCCTGATCTATTCCCGGAGAGTTTGGTTTTAAATGAAAATCTAAATTGTTTAAATCGGTAAATTGCGGATCAAGGTTATAAATCAAACCTTCGCCAATTATTAACCTTCCATTAAAATCAGGAAGGACATCTTCCTGGACAAGTGAATAAGAAACTAATGTGTTATAAGAAATGAAAAAAGATTCAGCATTCCCCCATAAAATACAGTTTTTTACTAAACATTTCGATTGATAGGCCCATAAGCCTTCATCTCCATTTCCTACTATAGTGTTATTAATTATTTTTATTGTATCGCCATAATGTTCACCCCTCAAATATATTCCTTCTCTTTTGTTGAATGCAACAATACAGTTCCGGATTTCAGGGCTTGATTCATTAGCATAAATACCAGAATATTTATTATTGATAATTACCAAATTTGTGAGTTTTGGATTTGGATTGTATATTATAATAGCACCATTCCAATTGCCAGCATATTCGATTGTACAATATTCAAGTACAGAATTGGCATCTTTGTTTGATAGGTAAATACAATTCCAGTAGCCTTCTGTTCCCTGGCGTGTAAAGGTTATTGGTTGTTCATGCGTACCTTTGGCAATCAATATGCCTTTTACCTCAATAATTCCATCACCAGCTTTGAATTTTAATACCACACCCGGGTCAATGACAAGTGAATCTCCAAAGGGTACAGTTACCATTCCGTTTATAAGATAAGGTGAGTGTTCAAGTCTTAACTTCCCGGACAGAATTGTGCTATCGGGGATTGTGGAGGTGAAAACGGTGAGGTCATTATCGCAAATATCAAAAACAGTGTTATCGGCAACATCCGAAATACGGATATTAAAATTTTCACTTTCAACTGAAGGAATGACCCACGAAAAAAGGCTGTCATTGGCAGTACTGGAAACAATGCCTTCCCATGTCTCACCTCCATCACTGGTGTATTCAAGTTTGACATTAACAGCATTGCTTTTCCAAATAATATCAAGGTTGTTCCCAGGCTGAAATCCTTCGTGCCCATTAGGCTTAAGAATAGTTATGAACTTTTCTGCAGTTGATTCAGACGCTCCTAAATCTATCCGGTCCAGGTTAATCCTGTTGTTACCTAGAATATCAGTTAAAGGCAGTGACAGACCAGATGTATCGGGTACTCCGGAATTGATACAAGGTGAATTACCGGGGAGTGAAAAATCGTTGTTTTCCCGGGGATCAGACATATAAATAATACCCTCACCAACAGTTAACCAGCCAACACCATCAAGGGACTCTTCCTGAACCAAAGAATAGCTCACCGTTGTACGGTCGTTGAAAAGACTAAAAGACTTGTAATTATCCCAGAAAATACAGTTTATGACAAGACATTTGGTACCCATGGTTGCCAATCCTACCGAACTATTTCCTACAATTGTATTGTTTATGAGTTTTATGGTACTACCACTATATTCATATCCCAAAATTAAACCACTACCCCCGTTGTATGCAATGACACAGTTCCGGATATCAGGAGTAGACAAACTCTGATTATAAGATAAATTGGTCCAATAACTATCTTCGGAAAATATACCGTGATTCAAATTATTTATAACTAAAGAATTTATCAGTTTTGTATTTGGAGTGTAAATATTAATAGCGCCTTCAAATCCGTCTATACGGTTTGCATACTGTATTATACAATATTCCAGATTTGAATTATCCAAGCTTACTATAACGATACAACCCCAATTTCCTTCATCCCCCTGTCGGGTAAAGGTTATTCGTTGTTCAGGTGTCCCTTCAGCAATTAATTTACCTAATACTTTAATATAACCTACATTAACTGTATCATTATCTCCGGAATGGTTAATATCTGTTCCTGTTTTAAATTCAATTGTTACCCCCGGTTCAATGACCAGCGAGTCTCCTTCCGGTACTGTTGCCATACCGTTAATCAGATAAGGAGAATTAGCTAATACCCATGTTCCCTGAACATCTGTACTGTCTTCTATGATTGTTTGAGCATTAGTAAAAAATACAAATAAGAAAGCAAGGATGAATAAAATTGACCTTTTCATAAGGTTAGTTTTTTGGTGTAGAATAACGACAGGCTACAATGCCTTTGTTTGCAGGCATGTACGATTATTCTGAAATATTGTTACTAATACCTTATCTTAAAAAATCAGGAATAAATGAAACTATTTTAGAATAACTATTTTTTGATCCTCCCTGTAGTTATCTGATTGTATCACAAAATGATAAATCCCCTTACTTAAATGCGATACATTAAAATGCTCGATTTGATTTATAACCGGATATTCAATTTCCCGCACTTCAAATACCTGCCCTAAACCATTAATAAGTTTTACGGTGAGTTTCTCCGGTGGATTTGAATCAATCCTAAAATTAAACTCACCCCAATTGGGATTTGGTAAAATTGAATAAACGAATTTATTTCTTTTTATTTCTTCTGAAATTGAATACCTGACAAAAAAAGTTTCCGAACTATAAGTACATCCATTTTCATTGCTTGCCATTAAATAAAAATCGCCACTTTCAGTTATAGCAAATTCGCGGTTTGTAGCTCCTTCAATTGCACCACCTGCATCATACCATTGATACGTCTGGTATTCAATATCCGAAATTAAAGTATCAACTTCAACTGAAAATGTTGGTTTAAACGAAGGATAAACAGTGAGGTTAGTTATTACAATACTATCGCAACCATTTTCTGAGATAAATTCTCTCTGATGCTGCCCTTCTGTAGTAAATTCCTCATAATTATCTCCTTTACAAATCGAAATATCTTCCACAATATTGAATACCGAATTAACTTTTAAATGTGTAATAACAGTACTATCACAGCCATTAACTGTTTCGAACTCCCTCGAATGGTCGCCTTCCTCTGTTATGCCCAAATAATCTTCACCTTCGCAGATTGAAACATCCTCTTCCAATTCATAGGTTGGATTTACAGTAAGATGAGTTGTAACAATACTATCTGTTCCCGTAGTTGAACTTAATGTCCTTTGATATTCCCCGGACTCAAACCAGCCCTCGTACTCTTCGCCCTGGCATATTAAAATATATTCATTGGTTGTGGTTGAAGCAAACTGGTATTCAACAGCACCTATATCAATAACAGATAATCCATCAGTAAACCCAACAACAAACCTCGGATTTCCAAAATAGTCGGTTAAGCCAATACTTAAACCTGTAGTATCAGGTGTTCCTGCATCAATACAAGGTGAACCTTCCAGCAACTCATAAGTTAAAGAATCCAGTAACGGATTGGATGAGATATTACCATCAGTCCCTGTAAGGTCAAATATCTGCGCACTTTTTGTTTCAACAGAATCGCTGAATATATAATTCCCTCCCGGATTACCATATACATTGTTATACGCAATCTCAGGCATATTTTCCTGATTTGGCACAACAATCCCAACTCCAGACATACCCACTCCATATGATGTGATTGTAGGTGAAAAAATAACATCACAGCCATGAGTTATAAAAGGGTTACTACTATCAGGTCTCCTATTTATTATTTGAAAACTGGAGGTATCAAGGCTAACCGTAACACTCAATCCACCACCCTCGCCCCATGTAGTAACACCTGAGGCTGCTTCAACCCAAAACCTTTCTCCTGTTTCTGCCCAAACAGTCTTATGTAATCCGACGCATCCTGTAACCAGCACCGTGCCTGGTGGTCCATTGTTTATAAATCCAAAATAATAGATCACTTTTTTAAGATTAATACCCTCATAAATATACTCAGAAAAGAGATTATCCTTATACCACCTACTTAACCTTTGGTTTGAAACAATTTTTTTAGAATTGGCAATTATATTATTTATGATTTTAACAGATGAACTTTCAACATTCATACTTCCTCCATCAATTGAAGCATTTTCGATTAAATGATTATTGATAATACTTGCCGATGAGGTACTATCACAAAAAATACCACCTGAATTAATACCCCAATTTTGAGAGATAATATTATTCTGAATATTTGCATTTGAAGTATCTTTTATTGAAATACCTCCATGTTGAGCAACTTCAACTTCATTATATTCATTAAAACTTTTTAAAGCCACCCCATCGTTGGAAAAAATACTATTTCCACCGTTTTTAATAATTAGGTTTTTGCTGATTATTGGTGAAGAGATTTTACAATAAATTCCTGTGAAAATATTTTTATTAATATCATTTTTCAAAATATCAGGTGATGAATTGTAACAATTTATTCCTTTATTTTCATTTTCAGTAATCGTATTATTTTGAATTATTCCTTCCGAATCGATAATATTTATTCCATTATATTCATTTTTTGAAATAGTATTATTTTCAATAAAAGAATTACTATTCTCCTCACATA
>JABMQB010000709.1 GCA_013203525.1 Mariniphaga sp. | reverse complement strand
AATTTTAATTTAAATGATTTTTGAATGACAATTGGTCAATTAATGTAAAAAAATCAATGATGAACATTTAAAAAGTGTTTCAATTCAGCCAAGTACGGCCTGATCATGCCATGCTTTATTTGGAATAGTTCTGCATTTATAATGATTCCAACAATATGAATATTATAATCCTGGCCAACCAAATCCAAAAAATCAATTTATATGAATATCAATGTTACCCTTATAAAACAAACCTTGTTAATTGAATTATTACAAAAGTCAAATTGCATGGCTATTTATTTAACTTTATAAAAAAATCGTCATGAAATTAAAAGGCTATTCAATTGTGGCCAATTTGGATATTTAAGTAATAAATTTTTACAGATATGAAGATGAAGAATATTTTAGTCGCTTTAATTTTGTTGCTCACAATTTCCGGATGGGCACAAAAACAGCAAAATGTACTATTTATTGCCATTGATGACTTAAAGCCTATGTTGGGATGTTATGGTGACGAAACCATTAAAACACCGGCCATTGATAAGCTGGCCAAAAGTGGTGTTATTTTTACCAATGCACATTGTCAGCAAGCGATATGTGGGCCTTCAAGAGCAAGTTTAATGACTGGCATGAGGCCTGATTATACCCGTGTGTGGGATTTGAGGACTCGTATGCGTGATGTGAATCCGGATATTTTATCGATACCGCAACATTTTAAAAACAATGGATATACCACTGTAGCTATTGGTAAAATTTATGACTATAGGTGCGTAGATAAACAAAGTGATGCTCCTTCATGGAGTATTCCTTATAAAGAAAGTGCTACCTATATCTATCCCGAAAAATACGGTCCTCCTGGATTATCGTATTACGCATCAGAAGAGAATCAGAAGGAAGTTCGGAAGTATACTGAAGAGGCTATATCTAAAGGAGAAACGAATGTTCATGCCTATGTCGCTGCTCGTTTTAAACCTTCGGTAGAATGTGCCGATGTGGAGGATGATGCATACCAGGATGGACAGATTACTAATAATGCCATTAAGTATATGAAGCAAATGGCTAAGGATGAAAAACCATTCTTTTTGGCAGTTGGATTCAAACGACCTCATTTACCGTTTACAGCACCAAAAAAATATTGGGATTTGTATCAACGTGAGGACATAGAGCTGGCTAAATATCAGGAACCAGTAAAGAATGGAACTGAATTGGCCTACCATAGGTCTGGTGAATTGAAATCGTATACAGATATACCTGCATTGGCATCTTTTACAGATATCTTTTCAGATAACTTGCCAGAATGGAAACAAAAGGAATTGATACATGGATATAAAGCCTGTGTTTCACATGTCGATGCTCAGATTGGAAAATTATTACAGGAGCTGAAAAAGAATGGTTTGGATAAAAACACGGTGATTGTTCTTTGGGGAGATCATGGTTGGCATTTAGGCGATCATTCCATGTGGTGTAAGCATAGTAATTTTGAACAAGCAACAAGAGTTCCTTTAATATTTTCTGTGCCGGGAGGGGCTTCCGGACTAAATGTTCATCCTGTTGAATTTATAGATATTTTCCCAACCCTTTGCGAAGCTACTGGAATTGAGATTCCTGAAATTTTGCAGGGCGAAAGCTTAATGCCTACGATGAAAAAGGCAGAAGTTAGGGTGAAAGATTATGCTGTAAGTCAGTATAATCGAGGTAGTATCGAAGGATATTCTATAAGGACAGATCAATATCGTATTACCCTATGGTTAAAGGACGATTACCGTAGTTTCTCCTCATTTGACGAGGACAAAATAGAAGCTGGTGAGTTATATGACTATAAGGTCGACCCATTAGAAACTGAGAATTTCTTTCATTCACCTAAATACAAATCTGTAAAAGCAAAGTTGTTAAAGCATTTTGCAGATTTTGCTAAAAAGCAAAATAACCAGCTTAAAGATAGAAAGTTAAAGCAAGGCTAAGTGTGCAAAGGAAAATAATTAGAATAACTGAAAAAGAATCGTAAACATCGGGTTGGAACATAATCTGAAATAGCTACCACCAGAAGTTAAATAATTAGCAGCCTTTATGGTGGACATATAGTTACTATTGTTTCTCAGAAAATTTTTGAATCCTAATTCTAATTATAACACCAAGTGCATTTTGGGCAACACATGTGTGTAAAAATTTATTGTTAAATTGCAACGATTTTTCATCCTGATTTTATTTAATGAATTATTGGTAATAAATCCTAATTTTGACTAACATTCAACTAAACCATTATTATGAAAATAACTACTTTTTTTATTTTTCTGATAATTCATATTTCTGCCTTTTCACAACAAATTACATTCAGAGAATATTCCGCCACAAAAAATGATAATTCAACTATTAATATTGATGGTAAGTTTAATGAGCAGGCATGGCTCGATGCAAATTGGGAAAGTCAGTTTGTTCAATATCGGCCATACGAAGGGAAGTCGCCTCATCAACAAACAGAGTTTGCTATCATTTATGACAAAAATAACATCTACATAGCAATAAAAGCTCTTGACAACCAACCCGATAGTATTACCACCCGATTGACCCGCCGTGACATGACTGAGGGTGACGAGGTTAGTGTTAGCCTTGATACATATAACGATAAGCGAACTGCTTTCAGTTTTAGTGTTTCAGCAGCCGGTGTAAAAGCCGATCAGATTATAAATGAAGGTGCATCACAAGATAATACCTGGGATCCGATATGGTGGGTAAAAACAGCAATTACCAGGGAAGGGTGGAATGCAGAAATGTGTATTCCCCTCACTCAACTACGATTTGAAGAAGGAAATGAGCAAATATGGGGGATGCAGATTAGCCGATATATTTTTCGCCTCGACGAATCCTCACTATGGCAGCCAATGAAAAGAGAACAGGCAGGATATATTTCAAAATTTGGTACATTCAGAGGAATCTCTGATATCAAACCAAAAAACACTCTGGATATTATTCCATACGTTGTAGGCCGAATGGAACGATTTGAAAAAAATCCGGATAATCCGTTCCTGTCATCGGGTAAAAAACATGGTTTTAATGCCGGGTTGGATGCAAAAATTGGAATCACCAATTTTTTGACCTTAGACATGACTATAAATCCTGATTTTGGCCAGGTTGAAGCTGATCCCTCAAAAGTCAATTTGTCGACATTTGAAACATTTTATCAGGAAAAAAGACCCTTTTTTATTGAAGGAAAAAATATTCTGAACTATAAACTCGATATTGGCGAAGGCGAATGGGCAAGAGATGGACTGTTTTATTCCAGACGAATAGGTCGCCGGCCAAATTACAATCCGCAGTTAAATCCGGGGGAGTATTCTAAAGTACCAGAATTTACAAGAATTATGGGAGCTGCTAAATTAACTGGCAAGACAAAAAATGGTTGGTCAATTGGTATCCTGGAAAGCTTAACCTCTGAAGAAAATGCTGAAATCCAGAATATTGACAATAAGAGAACTCAGGTGGTTGAACCCTTAACAAATTATTTGGTTGGAAGGATTCAAAAAGATTTTAATCAGGGAAATACTTATGTTGGTGGAATGGTAACAGCGGTAAATCGTAAAACAGGCAATCCTCATTTAAACTTTTTACATAAAAGTGCATACGCAGGAGGAATTGATGGAGTCCATAAATGGAATAATCAAATGTGGTCGATTCAGGGTGGAGTATATTTTAGCCAGGTAAATGGAAGTACTACAGCAATCTCACGAACGCAAAAATCTTATATCCGGAATTATGAACGACCAGATGCAGATTATCTCAAATACGATTCTACCCGGACTTCATTAAGTGGTTATGGAGGAAAAATATCCTTAAACAAGCTTGGAGGCCGGTTTAAATTTAGCAATACGGTTACCTGGAAATCTCCCGGACTGGAAATAAACGATGTGGGATTTGCCCAAGGAGTTGATAGGTTGCAGCAATCTATCTGGGCCAGTTACCAGATATATGAACCATTTTTTATTTTTAGGAGCCTTAGTGCCAATGCAAGTGAATTTGCAATGTGGGATTTTGGTGGAAACAGAAATCTGATTGGAATTAGCATAACCGGAAATGCTCAATTTACAAATTTTTGGTATGCAACAACATCTTTGGGATTTAACGGAGAACAACAATTCAACACTTCACTTCGTGGTGGGCCTTCATTAAAATCTCCGGGAAGTAAAAGTGTCAGTTTAAGTTTAAGAACAAATCCACAAAAAAAATTAACTTTTCAATTTAATGGACAAAGTGCTGTCAGTAATGAAAAAGACTATAGTAAAAGTCTTGGCACAAGTATCAATATTGGATACAGGCCGTTAAATACATTAAGATTTGATATTACTCCAGGAATGTATAAATCCACTGGTGAGCTTCAATATGTTTCACAAAGCCATTACAATGATGCTACGAGATATATTTTTGCACGTATTAAGCAAAATACTTTGAATATGTCGTTCAGGATTAACTTTAGCTTAACTCCCGATCTAACTATTCAATATTGGGGACAACCATTTTTCGCAACAGGTGAATACAGCGATTTCAAACATATTACAGATAGTAAAGCAGAAGAAGTAGCTGACCGTTATAATTTTTATAACAACAATCAAATAAGTTTTAATAATGACTGGAATTCGTATTTGATCGATGAAGATGAAGATGGTAATGTTGATTATTATATTGGGAAACCCGATTTTAATGTAAAAACCTTTCTGTCAAATCTGGTATTAAGATGGGAATATTTTCCCGGATCAACTGTTTATTTTGTTTGGTCTCAATCACGCAATGGATATGTCAATAATGGCTCCTTTGATTTAAACAGGGATTTTAAAAGCCTTTTTAATGAAACAGCCAATAATATTTTTCTAATCAAGTTGTCGTACCGGATTGGAAGGTAAACCTTTCCAATCAGGAGTATTGGAAGCAAGACGCTCTGGAAGTAGCTTCAACTGGTTTGCAAAAAATGAAGAGTATAGTATATAAACCTTATTTAAACATGGAGCAAATAAAAATGGCTACCTCTTATCGAAGTAACCATTTGTGAACCAAAGGAAATACATATATCACAATATAAAAATCTATAATTCAAAATATTATAATAACTTCATTTGAATGAATATATACCTAATAAAAAAATAAACCTGCATATTTTGTACTCTGTTACTCTCATAAATATTATAAGCTGATCAAGTAAAAACCTAACCATTATCATATAGAACTAATCATGGTAATCATTAAATCATAATAATGATAGTTCAGGCTTTTTTTGGCAGAGAGCATGGGGCAAAAGCCGGGAGCCAGAATCTAAAGATTACCACTGAAACGCAGGCTGAAATTTCGTTGGGGTTGAATGTCGCCGGGACGGCCCATATATTCGGTATTGGCCAGATTTTTTACAACAAATGAAATTTTGTATTGGCTGGTAAGGTTAAATCCTACGTTGACATCCACCAAGAAGTAACCTTTGTTATTACTGATCCAGTATTCATAGAATCCGGGCAGCAGGCTTTCTCTCGAAAGTTCATTAAGGAAAACATCGTCAATGTTCAGGATTTTTGATTTTTTATAAAGCCCTGCACCCAATTCAAATTTTTCAAAGGTGCCGTGGTAGTTTAATGTAACAGAATGTTTCCGGCGGTATTTCAGCATAACTCCTGTGTTTTTTTTCGTAACCGTATTATATTCCACAGGAACCATAAAAACATAACCACCACTCAGGGTATTTTTAAACCGACTAAAATCTTTATTGGCCAAAAACTGAACCTCGCACCCATACACCCTTGATGCTTCAATATTGTAAGCTTTAAAGCCGTAACTAAAGGTTTCCTCTCCGGGGTTGGGATGAATACCAAAAAGGTATTCGATCATGTCCCTGTTCTGGGTATAAAACAAAGCAACATCAAAAAATCCGGTAAAAAAATCCGTCATAATTCCTTGTTTGGCCCCAACCTCGGCATTCCATCCCTTTTCAGGCTGAATATAAATACTTGGGAAAATTTTAACCGATCCGAGGGTTGTGGAAGCATGTTTTTCGGCGATGGAAGGATACCGGTAACCCTGTCCGAAGGAAGCTCTCAGAAAGGTATAGTCGAGAATCCTGTAATTCATGCCTGCCCTGAAAAGGGGGATTAATTTGTCGTTTTTACCATCAAGCCAGTTTTGCTCAAGCCTGACACCGGAAGTTAAACGCATCCGATCAGAAGCAAACCAATCAAACTGAGCAAAAGCCCCGGCATTAAATCCATTATGGTTTCCATAAAAATTGGAATTTATCCGGCTTAGGTTTTCAGAAAGCCCGGCATTCAGGCTTAGTTTGTCAGAGAATTCATAGCCAAGTTGGTACTCCGCATAAAAGTTGGTGGCACGGCTGTCATTCTGTTTCGAGTCGGGAAATTTATTTTGTGATGACTGAAACCTGGCCCGGAAGTCGTGTTTTGTTTTCTGCCCGGTCTTATAACTTAAAAACGGGTCGAGGGTAAAAAATGTACTATTTGCTTCAATGGCGGTCGATTCATCCTGTTTTAAAGCACCGTTTAGAGCATCCTCCCATAAAATGAAGTCGGTTTTAATTGCTTTGCCACCGTTAAACGAAAGGCCGTAAAATAAACCGTCAACATTTTTATTGAAATGTTTTAACTTAAGGTTAACCCGCCCCGATTTTTCGTCATTTAATTTTCTGTAGCCATTATCGTTCATAACATTGGCACCGATTGCCAGGTCGGTATTCCCCATTTTATGGATGTGGGAAAATGAGGCTTCCGAAAATATCTGTGGTGTGTCCCACCACTTCCAATTATTATTCGAAGGTAAATCGAATATCCCTGATTCGATAAAAAATTTTGTAACCGGTTTATCGCTTGCGTCAGCTGTACGGAAATTAATCACCCCGTTTAAGGCAGAGGAGCCATAGGCCACCGAAGATGCACCCTTGATAATTTCGATTTGTGAGATGTTTTCGAGTGGAAGAAAACCCCATCGGATATTTCCGGCATCGGCAGCCATCACCGGCAAACCATCGAGGAGGGCCAGTACCCGGCTACCTGCACCATAACTAAACCCACTTCCCCCGCGAATAGAAGCCTGCCCATCGAGTACCTCGATACCGGAAGTTTTGTTGATCAGTTCTTTGGTATCTGTAATATGGTTATTTGCCATAATTTCGGGACTAATGACGTTCATCGATACGGTTAATTCCGAAATCTTTTGTTCCACCCTGCCAGCACTAACTACCACCTGTTCAAGAAAAGCGGCTTCATACTCCAGCCCAATATCGAGTACAAGCGTGTCGTTAGCAAATAATTTCAGGGTACGGGAAGTTGTTTTAAATCCAATATATTGAAAAATCAGGGTGTTATTTCCAGGTGTTATTTTCAGAAGGTAATTACCATTTTCACCGGCAGTTGTACCCTGGTTTGTTTTATAAGTGATGCTGGTACCGGGCAGGCCATTTCCTGTTGCCTGGTCGAACACTCTTCCTTTAATGACCACTTCAGGGGCGGCTCCAGTAAGAAGCAGTGAGTGAATCAAAAAAATAAAAACAAGCAGGCAGTTTTTCATTTTGGAATAAATGTCATCCTTATTTTAACTTCAGCGGTAGGATTAAGCATATCCGGGACTGCTGTAGTAATCTTAAACGAGGCTTCGTTCAATTCAATAATTTTACAGGTTAAAGGCAGGGGAAGCGAGTCGGTTTTGATCACAATCTGGGTTCTGTTTTCGGAAAACCACCATCTTCCGGTATAGATTCCAAATGTGCCGGTAGCATCTTTATTAAAAATGGCATTGCCTTTAAACTTTGCTAAAAGTTGCCCTGGTTGGCTGGCATCTATTCCGTTTGCCAGTAAACTGTCGGTTTGCCATATTGGAGTGGTGAGTATATCAAAACTGTCAATCTCATTATCCGGGCAGCCAATTAAAACGAGGCAAACCACTAACCCGGTTAAAAGTAAAAAATTCTTCATACTGTTTTTTTTATTGTTTGTTCAACGTAATAGCAGGAACCTATGTTTCAAATATATTGATTATTGGCTTTGGTTGCAATTGTATCGACAATTAACTTTGGAAAAGTTATATCTCAATAATAAGTGACTTGACCTGGAATTTTATCATCCCGAAAATCAATTTGGAAAGAATAAAATTCATAATCTTTTTTTGTGAAAATTTCGAAATTAAAGTCAACTGAAAGGTTACTATATTCAAATTCTTCCGAAGTTTTATAAATACCAGGATTGTATATTGTATCATTAATTATCAAATTCTGACTATTTGCTGGAAATATTTGGCTTGTTAATATGAAACTAAAAATAGGTAAGATGTACATGTCTTTATTAACCATAGCAATAAATTTTCTAAATAATATTAGCAAAAATTCAATAATACTTTAACCTTGTTTCCACTCAAATATTGCAATTTCATCGAAAATAAAAAGGGCAGAAAAAATAAATTTACTTTGCTCAGAACCTATTTTACTTACTTTTCTT
>JABMQB010000708.1 GCA_013203525.1 Mariniphaga sp. | reverse complement strand
TATTTATCAAAACTGCCAAATTCTTCCTGAATTTCGAGAAAACGTTTTGCATTGTTTATTGCTGCTTCAATTTTCCGACGGTTTCGAACTATTCCTGTATCCTGCATTAATTCCTGAACTTTGGTTTCGCTAAATAGGGCAACCTTATTTGGGTCAAATCCTTCAAATGCATGTATGAAGTTCTTCCTTTTTTTCAAAATAGTAATCCAACTTAATCCCGATTGAAAACTTTCCAATACCAGGAATTCAAATAATTTTATTTCATCATGTAACGGAACTCCCCATTCGTTGTCGTGATATTCCATATAAATATCATTCGACGAACCCCAGCCACATCTTACTTTATCAGAAGAATTCGAATTTTTCGCCATAAATTTTCTTTTAAAAAGTTAAATATAATTAACTGAGAAGAATGAGTAAGTATGAAAATGTTATTTTTGCTTTTCAGAATTTGAAGATGAAAAGATTATTACTTGCTATTGTACTTTTAACTGCTGCTTTTACAATTGAGGCACAGGTAAATATCAACCACTACATCAGGGTTGGGCGTACGCGTATATCGATTGGCAATTATACGGGTGCTACTGAATATTTCAATATTGTTATCAAATTTAAACCTCATTTACCCGATCCCTATTTTTTCAGGGGAGTTGCTAAACATCAACTGGAAGATTACCGAGGTGCAGTTTTAGATTACAATAAAGCAATTGATATAAAACCTTACTATCCCGATGCCTACACAAACAGAGGAATGGCTTTTTACGACCTTAAAGAGTTTGAAAAAGCAATTGAAGATTACAATATGGCACTGGAACTTGACCCGGAAAATGAAGGTGTGTATAATAACAGGGGGATAGCAAAAATATCGTTAAAAGATGTTGAGGGTGCGGTTGCCGATTATAATAAAGCACTGGAAATAAATCCAAATTCGACAACAGCTTTAATGAACCGAAGCAATTCAAATATCATTAAAGGAGACACGAGAGAAGCCATTCGCGACCTGAATAAAGTAATTATTATCAGGCCTCATTATGCCGGAGCCTATCTCAACCGGGGACTTGCCCGATTTGAATTGGAAAATTTTGCTGCAGCTCTCAGAGATTACGACCAATGTATAAAACTCGATCCAAGAAATGCACTTGCTTATAACAACAGGGGAATTGTTAAGCATAAATTAGAAGATTATAATGGTGCAATAATGGATTACGATATGGCTCTTGCATTAAATCCTGAACAAGCAAGTGCTTATTTTAACAGGGCTATGGCGAAAGAAATTCTTGGAAGGCCTGGATTTAATTCTGATTACAGTATTGCTGCCCAGCTAAATCCTCAATACGATTTAAGCCGTTACCAGGTAGACTCAGAACAACTAGCCCAAAACACCCGGCAAAATCAACAAGGGCAACAGCAAGGACAAGCACAAAGTCCTCAAAACCAAAATACAACCAATCAGCAAAACAATACAACAAGTACCAATCAGGCATCTACACAAGCTAACAACAATGATAAAAAACAAGAAGAATCGCCAGCTCGACGCAGAAGAAGGGTAAACCTTATAGTTGCTGATAACAGGAATTTACCCGGAGAAGAAGAGGAAAAAGTTGATGATGGCAGAGTTCAGAATAAAAACATTATTATTGATTTGCAACCACTTTTTCTGATTTCTGCATTTGAAAAAAATTCAGTGGATTACGATCGTTTTCAATATTACAATAGTACTGTTGAAACAATGAATGAAGTAAATAATTATAATCCACGATTAAATATTTCAAACAAGCCCATTACAAATTACAATGAAGTATTCAATAATTTTATATTGATTTTTAATGAAAGGCTGGATATTATTAAAAATGCCCATAACTATACAAACCGTGGAATTTTTAAAAGCCTAACCGGAAATTACAACTCAGCACTTGATGATATGGATCGTGCAATTACTATGGACTCAAAAAATCTGCTGGCATATTTTTCACGCGGAAATTGCCGCTATAAAATGATTGAGCATATTGAGTCACTTCCCGATTTTACTAACCAGCTTACCATTGCACTAAACAATTCAATGCTAAATGAACCTGTTAATACTGAAATGAGTGGAATGATACGGGATTATGATTTAATCCTCCGGGATTATGAAAAAACTTTACAATTAAATCCATCATTCTTTTTTGGATATTACAACAGGGCTTATATAAACCTCAGGCTAAAAAAGTATGAAAGTGCAATTGAAGATTTAAGTAAAGCTATTGAGTTGGAGCCAGAATTTGCTGAAGCATATTATAACCGTGGCCTAACCAAAATATTCCTTGATGATGTAGAAGGTGGAGCCTATGATTTAAGTAAAGCAGGAGAATTGGGACTTGTCACCGCTTACAATGTCATCAAAAGGTATTGTAATTAATCAGATTTTCGTACGTTTATTTTTTGCAGTTACTTAGTTATTTATTTTAATTTTGAAACTGGCACTTTTTATTTTAAACAAGCCTGAATTATTATGAGTACAAACCAACCACTTGCCGAACGTTTGCGACCTCACACCCTGGATGATTATATAGGGCAGGAACACCTGGTTGGTAAGGGGGCTGTGCTCCGAAGGATGATTGAATCGAATAATATTTCATCACTCATTTTATGGGGGCCGCCCGGAGTTGGAAAAACAACACTGGCAAAAATTATAGCTAATACACTCGATCGTCCGTTTTATATACTTAGTGCAGTAAATTCAGGAGTTAAGGATGTACGCGAAGCTATAGATAAGGCAAAAAAACAACAGTTTTTCAACCGACCAAATCCTATTCTTTTTATCGATGAAATCCATCGTTTTAGTAAATCACAGCAAGATTCGTTGCTGGGAGCCGTTGAACAAGGAGTTATTACACTGATTGGTGCAACCACCGAAAACCCATCTTTTGAAGTAATATCTCCACTCCTATCCCGCTGTCAGGTATACGTGTTGAAACATCTCGAAAGAGAAGGGCTTGAAAAAATTATTAAACTGGCAATTAAAAATGACCCATTTCTTAAAACAAAAAAAATTATTGTTAGAGAAAATGAATCGATGTTACGATACTCAGGAGGAGATGCCAGAAAACTCCTTAATGTACTTGAACTGGTTGTTAATGCCGAGGAATCGGATAAAACAATTATTACCAATAAAAAAGTAACTGAGCGTCTTCAACGAAATCTGGCACTTTACGATAAAAATGGAGAAATGCATTACGATATCATTTCGGCATTTATTAAAAGTATACGTGGTGGCGATCCCGATGCAGCAGTTTACTGGCTGGCAAGAATGATTGAAGGAGGCGAAGATGTCAAATTTATTGCCCGAAGATTAGTTATCCTGGCTTCTGAAGATGTAGGTTTAGCTAATCCAAATGCCTTGCTTTTAGCTCAAAGCACTTTCGATGCCGTTCACCAAATTGGTATGCCTGAATCAAGGATCATACTTTCGGAATGTACTATTTACCTTGCAACTTCACCGAAAAGTAATTCGGCATATGAAGCTATTAAAGATGCTCAAAGTGTGGTTCAGGAATCCGGGAACCTTGCTGTTCCTCTTCATATCAGAAATGCCCCAACCAAACTAATGAAAGAATTAGGTTATGGGAAAGATTATAAATACGCACATTCGTATGAAGGAAATTTTGTTGACCAGGATTTTTTACCTGAAAAAATAAAGGATAAACAATTCTATTTTCCACAAAACAACGTTCAGGAAAAAAATATTCTGGAGCGCTTAAAAACATGGTGGGGGGAAAAATATTTAAATGATAAAGGATAAAAGATTAAGGTTAAATTGGATTAGTTATTTTTAATGCCAATAAATATTCCGGAAACTTGTAACTTAAAACTTATTACTTGCAACTTAAAAACATGATACCAAATATTAACAATATAAAATACCCTGATTCGGATTTATTCCTTTTAATGGCCGGGCCTTGTGTTATTGAAGGTGAGCAAATGGCAATGGAAATTGCAGAAGTGATATTAAAAATTTCTGAAAAACTAAAACTTCCTTTTGTTTTTAAAGGATCATACCGGAAAGCAAACCGTTCCAAGCTCAATTCATTTACAGGAATTGGCGATAAAAAGGCATTAAATATTCTAAAAAAAATAGGCGATACTTTTCAAATCCCCACAGTTACCGATGTTCATTTAGCTGAGGAAGCTGTTCTTGCTGCAGAGTATGTAGATGTACTTCAGATTCCGGCATTTTTATGTAGGCAAACAGATCTTTTAATTGCTGCAGCAAAAACCGGTAAAACCGTAAACATCAAAAAAGGGCAGTTCCTTTCGGCAGAGGCAATGAAGTTTGCAGTTAATAAAGTAATCGAAAGTGGGAATGATAAAATATTACTTACCGAACGGGGCACTTCTTTTGGATACCAGGATTTAATAGTCGATTACCGTGGCATTCCCGAAATGCAAAAGTTAGGAGTTCCCGTTATCCTGGATATTACCCACTCTTTACAGCAACCAAACCAGGCTTCAGGAGTTACCGGTGGCAAACCTGAATTAATTGAAACTATCTCACGTGCAGGAATAGCCGCCAGTGTTGATGGAATTTTTGTTGAAACCCACCCAACACCAGAAACAGCAAAATCAGATGGAGCTAATATGCTTCGATTAGAATTACTTGAACCTCTTCTTCTGAAACTTGTTCAAATTAAACAAACCATAAATAATTTTTAAGATGAATCAACGCAGGGCATTTCTAAAAAAAATTACCGCCGGTATAGCAATAACCAGTCTTCTCCCATTTTCAAAAAAAACTTCGGCAGCAGAAATTAAATTAAGCGGAGGACTAATGCATCATGTTTTTTTCTGGTTAAAAGAACCTAAAAATGAAAAGGCACGTGCTCAATTTGAGAAAGGGCTTGAACAACTTTTAAAAATCGAAACTATTCAACTTAGCCATATTGGAGTTCCTGCATCGACTGAAAGCCGCGATGTGGTTGATAATTCATATTCCTATTCTTATATGGTAATGTTTAAAGATCAGGAAGCACACGATATTTATCAGGAACACCCACTGCATCTTAAATTTATTGAGCAAAATTCTATGTTATGGGAAAAAGTAATTGTATACGATACTTTAGGTTAAGAACTATATGTGAATAATTCAACTGGTTGTATAAAATCTCCTATGTTTCGCTATCTATTTTTAAGCATAATATTGCTGTTATGTTTTCAGTTTTCTAAATCTCAAAATCATTTACCCCGTTTTAATGAAATCGATGTAAAGTATTACAAATTTGAAATAATGGTTAATGATTCAACAGATATTATTTTAGGAAATGCAACAATACTGATCAGTTTTAAAAAAGAAACAGATGAATTTTATTTAGATTTTGATATAAAAACAGATTCATCTGAAAGAGGGATGCAAGTAAATGAATTGCTTTTTGATGGCGTTCCAATTAAATTCATATCAAAAGAAAATCGTTTGATTATTCATCCCAAACAGAAAATTATTTCTGGAGAATTTCACGAAATAAAAATATCTTATCATGGGATTCCCAATGATGGATTAATTATATCGAAGAATAAATTTGGTGACCGCACATTTTTTGCCGATAACTGGCCAGACCGGGCTCAATACTGGATTCCAACTGTGGATCATCCATCGGATAAAGCTACCGTTGAATTTTTAGTTACAGCACCAGAGCATTATCAGGTTGTATCAAATGGAATTAAAATTGAAGAATCAAATTTAAATAATGGATATAAGTTTACTTATTGGAAAGAATCAGTCCCGATTTCAACAAAAGTTATGGTAATTGGAATTGCAGACTTTGCTGTAAAACAAGAAGGAAATTATAATTAAATTCCGGTATCATCCTGGGTTTTCAGCCAAAATAAAGAAACTGGCTTTAAAGATTATTCGGTTGCAATGGGACCGTTAAAATTCTATTCTGAGAAAATTGGATCGTATCCTTATGAAAAACTTGCAAATGTTCAATCAAAAACCCGCTACGGTGGAATGGAAAATGCAGGATGTATATTTTATAACGAAAGAACAGTTAATGGAAAAGCTGAGAATGAAAGGCTTTTTGCGCATGAAATTGCGCATCAGTGGTTTGGTAATTCGGCTACCGAAGAAAACTGGCACCACCTGTGGTTAAGTGAAGGATTTGCAACTTACCTTACCAACCTGTATAAAGAATATAGATATGGAAAAGACAGTTTTATACAGCAAATGAAAGTTGACAGAGAAAATGTTATTGAATACACAAAAAAGAATAATGCACCGATAATCGATACTACAATTACAAATTATATAAAATTACTAAATACAAATTCTTATCAGAAAGCTTCCTGGATTTTACATATGCTCCGGGCAAAAGTAGGCGATCGTAAATTCTGGAAAGGCCTTACCCACTATTATGAAACATTTAAAGATTCCACAGCCATGACCTCAGATTTTCAAAAATCGATGGAACAAGTGTATAAAAAAGGCCTTGACGATTTTTTTTCACAATGGTTATATTACTCTGGCCATCCGGAATTAGAAATAATACAAACTCAAAAAAACAACCGAATTACTGAAATTACAATCAAACAGGTTCAGAATGAAAAAATCTTTCATTTCCCCCTGGAAATTGAAATTTTAAAAGGAAAAAGAAAAAGTAAGAAAGTGAAATCTTTAATGAACTCTAAATCTATATCACTTGGTATTAGAGGGACAATTAACAGTTTCCAAATAAAATTAGATCCGGAATGTAAATTATTATTTGAAGAATAACTAGAAAATATACCATCTTTTTTAAGCTTAAAAAGCCATCTTTTTGTATTCATACTAACTAAAAATCCTTTGATTATAATTCCATTTTATTTTCCATATCTGGAAACTTGTCCCATTCTGGGAATGATTCCCAAAAGTAAAAAATCATAAACTGCTGTAATTCATTTGATTAAATTTCCATGGCATCTGGTTTGCTATAGTATTTTCGCAACATGATAGTTTGGACGCTTGAAGGTTGATAATTAAAAACAAACTTTTAACATAAAACAAAAATGAAAAAAACAGTATTAATTACAGTATTCGCAATTTTAGCTGCATCAGTTAACGTAATTGCACAAGCAGACACAAATGAAGGATCGCACAGTGTTTCAATAAGTATCCCACAAGTAGCTTTATTGGATCTTGAAGGTACTTCTTCTTTTACACTTGAGCCAACACCTCCGGCTGAAGCGGGAAATCCATTTGATTTTTCAACAGCAACTAACAATAATGTTTGGATAAACTACTCATCAATTGTAGCTTCTGGAAGTACACGTACGGTTTCTGCATCAATAACAACTGGGACTATTCCATCTGGATTAGAACTTAAAGTTACTACAGGTTCTGCTTCAGCAACAGGAAATGGTACAAAAGGATCTCCTTCAAGCCAGATTACACTTTCAGGAACTGCTCAAACAATTATTTCAGGAATTGAAAGTTGTTGGACAGGAAATGGTGCAAGTAACGGACATAACCTTACTTACCAGCTTGATTTAACAGGAGCAGCAAACTACGGCTTACTGGTTGAAACTAATCCATCGGTAACAGTAACTTATACAATAACCGACGTAGACTAATAAAAAATTACAATATTTAACAACAGGATTGCAATTGCAATCCTGTTGTTGTTTATAATAACTTGTAATATCAAAACCATACTCACGACTTATTAAAAAAAACTTATGAAGCGGCATTTATCAATAGTATTAATATCACTGTTAATACTATTTTCATGTGAAAACCAAAATAATATTCCCAGCCTGTATCCCTTAGCTGAAATTAATGGGATTAACGAGGAATTACTTATTTCGGCAGTTGAAAAAGCTAAATTGGATGGTGGAATAAAAAGCCTGATAATAAACCGAAATGGCGATACAGTTATTGAAGAATATTTTGTTAACGATGGACCTGATTCATTGTACCATGTCCAGTCTGTAACTAAAAGTATTGTATCAATTCTTATTGGTATTGCAATTGAAAAAGATTTTCTTGACTTAAATGAAACCGTAGGAAACTATTTATCAGAATATGTTGATTCTTTAAATCCTTCGATAGCATCAATTACTATAAAAAACCTGCTAACTATGTCAGGTGGTTTTGAATGGGATGAGATGACTGATTTCGTCCAGTATTTTAATCCATGGGCGTCTGCTGAAAACAATATAAAATATGTGCTTAAAATGCCAATGAGCCACGAACCAGGTGAAATATTTACGTACAATACTGCAGCGTGCCAATTATTATCTGCAATTATATATGAAGCCACAGGGCTTTCCCTTGATGAATTTGGGGAGGCTCACTTTTTTCAGCCACTTGGAATAACAAATCGAATATGGTATGCCGATTATCAAGGATTTAACTATGGTGGTGCAATGTTATTATTATCACCACCCGATATGCTTAAAATTGGACTTCTCTATTTAAATAAGGGAAGTTACAACGGACAACAAATTGTGTCAGAATCGTGGGTTAATGAATCGCATTTTCCACATTATAATACCAACAATGTAATTCCTTATGGCTCTGAGTATGGTTATTTTTGGTGGATCGGAAATTATCAAGGACACCATCTTTATTTTGCAAATGATTACGGAGGGCAGTTTATTTTTATCGTACCTGATTTCGATTTAGTGGTTGTTGCCCGGAGTGATTCGTATCTTGCCGATCCAAAC
>JABMQB010000707.1 GCA_013203525.1 Mariniphaga sp. | reverse complement strand
TTATAAAAATATTAAAAAAATAGAAATTACTGATTCAGAAAAAGTCATTCATAATATTTGGTCAATTGGTGGGGAAAAAGGGTACTATTATGCCAACTGGATTTGGAAAATCAGGGGTTTCTTTGATCAGGTTCTTGGCGGAGTAGGGATTAACCGTGAAAGAACATTGCCTCTGGATATTCACACCGGTGATGCCCTTGATTTTTGGCGGGTATTATATGCTAATAAAAAGGAAAAAAGAATGCTGCTTTATGCTGAAATGAAACTCCCGGGTGAAGCCTGGCTTGAATTCAAAATTGATAAGAATAACGTTTTGTACCAAATTGCAACATTTCGCCCCAAAGGAGTTTGGGGGAGGCTTTATTGGATTTATACTTCTCCAATGCACTTTTTTATTTTTAACGGAATGATTAAAAATTTAGCTAGAATAAAAATTAATTAGATTAATTTACAAAACCTTTTATAAGTATTCTCCCATTCAGCATCCGGATTTGGTTGATATTCAACTACCTTAAATGATTTCTTAACAATTTCCCTGATTTCCTTTAATGAACCCATTAATCCTAATCCTTTGGCCTGATACATAATATTTCCGATAGATGTTGCTTCAGTAGGCCCCGCAAAAACCGGAACCATTATGGCATTAGATGTCATTTGGTTCAATTCCTTATTATGCGCTCCACCACCAATGATGTGAATTTTTTCGATTTTTTTACCGGTAATTATTTCGATCTGGTTTAATGTAAACTTATACTTCAAAACCAAACTAACATAAATACATCGGGCTATTTCACCTTTGGTTTCCGGGACAAGTTGATTCGTTTTTTCACAATATGACTTAACAGCATCTGGCATATTACCCGGATTAAGGAATGATTGATCATCAGGATCAATTAATGATTTAAAAGGCTTTACAGTTTTACTCATCTCAACAATCTCACTCCATTCATGCTTTTTTTCCTGGTCCCATATTCGCTTGCACTCCTGTATAAGCCACATGCCCATAATATTTTTCAGAAAGCGAGTTGTACCTTCAACACCACCCTCATTTGTAAAATTCATTTTTAAAGTTTGATCATTTACAATAGGTAAAGAACTTTCAATTCCCATAATAGACCATGTTCCCGAACTAATAAATACCCAATCATTATCTGTTGCCGGTACCGAAACAACAGCCGATGCCGTATCATGTGAAGCAACAGCAACAACAGGAATTGGCTTGCTGCCAACTTCAGCACAAATATCATCGGTTATATTCCCAAGTACATTTCCGGGCTGAATAAAATTGCAAACAAGCTTTTTAGGAATGCCTGCAGCTTTAATTAGTTTTTTCTCCCATTCAGGCTTGCCTGGTTTAAGCATTTGCGATGTGCTGGCAATGGTATATTCATTCTTTTTTATTCCGGTAAAAAGATAGCTAAGTGTATCTGGTGTAAATAAAAGATTTTTCGCAGTTTTCGTTTGAGAAGATTTGCTTTTATATGCAGAAAACAATTGAAACAAAGTATTAAATTGCAAAAACTGAATACCCGATAACATGTATGTTTCCTTCTCAGGAAGCAGTTTGAAAAATTCTTTCATCGAATTATCTGTGCGGTGGTCGCGGTAGGCAAAAGGCAATCCTATTATTTCACCTTCCTTGTTTAATAATGTGTAATCAACTCCCCATGTGTCAATACCAACCGAATCGGGTTGAATTCCAAATTCAGAAATACACTTTTTTAAACCTGTTTTTAATTCATCAAACAAGCAGAATATATTCCAATAATAACTTCCATGAATTTTTTGCATCCGGTTTTCAAACCTGTGTACCTCCTGAAGTTCGAGTTTTCCACTTGACAAAGTACCAAGGATAGCACGCCCACTGGAAGCTCCAATATCGAATGCAAGAAGATAGTATTTGCTCATAAATTTGGTTTTATAAAAATCAGACGAATTTACAAAATAATGTTGTAGCAGAATGCTGTTTATCCTGTGGTATCCTGAAAAATAAGGAATTTAATTACTGAAGTTGATTTTAAATCAAGGATGCCATCCGCAGTTTTTAGAGGCTGTGTGAAAACTGCCTGAAGAGTGACTATCTCCGGCATTTATGCCGGAGATTTGAAATGACCAAGCTCAATGGACTTTAGTCCAACTCTTTCATATTAAGGGCTAAAGCCCAATGTTCTATCTTGTAC
>JABMQB010000706.1 GCA_013203525.1 Mariniphaga sp. | reverse complement strand
GTTCATAGTGTTTGGAGAATTATTATATGGGTCGTTTTTTTAATGACTGTATTAAGAAAATTTGGTGTCGATATAGCACCAATTCTGGCAAGTGCAGGTATTTTAGGTCTTGCTATTGGTTTTGGAGCTCAGGAGCTTGTAAGAGATTTTATCTCAGGATTTTTTATACTTCTCGAAAACCAAATTAGTGAAGGCGATGTTGCTGTTATTAACGGTACAGGTGGGTTAGTAGAAGACATAGAATTAAGGACAACCACACTTCGTGATTTTTCAGGAGTTGTACATATTTTTCAGAATGGAAAAATAAATTCTCTGTCGAATATGACTAAAGAATGGTCGGCTATGGTTTTTGATATTGGAGTTGCCTACAAAGAAAATACCGATCAGGTAATAGAAATAATGAAACAGGTGGGTGCCGATCTTCAAAAAGATGAAGAGTTTGGCAAAAAGATTATTGAACCTATTGAAGTAATGGGTTTGGATCAGTTTGGAGATAGCGCAATTGTAATTAAAGCACGAATTAAAACCAAACCAATTCATCAATGGACCATTGGGCGTGAATACCGTAAACGGTTAAAATATGCTTTTGATGAAAATAACATTGAAATTCCTTTCCCACATACTACTATTTACTGGGGGGAAGAAATCAATTCATTAAAAATTAATTCTAAATAAAAAAAGGGCTTCGTTTAATGAAGCCCTTAATATCAATTCTATTAACTGATTATTTATCTTTCTTTTTTTCCTCTCCCGAAATTGAATCACGCATTGCAGTATCTGCCATTATGTTTTTATACTTCATATAATCCATAATTCCCAGGTTACCTTCTTTAAATGCATCGGCAATTGCCAGCGGAACCTGAACTTCGGCTTCAATAACTTTTGCTTTAGCTTCCTGAGCTTTAGCTATCATTTCCTGTTCAAGCGCTACTGCCATTGCACGTCGTTCTTCTGCTTTTGCCTGTGCAATATTTTTATCAGCTTCAGCCTGGTCCATCTGTAATACTGCACCTATGTTTTTACCAATATCCATATCGGCAATATCAATCGAAAGGATTTCAAAAGCTGTTCCGGCATCAAGCCCCTTTTCAAGCACAACCCTTGAAATAGAATCGGGATTTTCTAATACGGCTTTATGTGAATGAGCCGAACCAATGGATGAAACAATACCTTCACCAACACGGGCAAGTACGGTTTCTTCACCAGCACCACCAACCAACTGCTTAATATTAGCCCGAACTGTTACCCTTGCTTTTGCAACAAGCTGGATTCCGTCTTTTGCAACAGCTGTTACAGGAGGTGTATTAATTACTTTTGGGTTTACCGACATTTGGACAGCTTCAAACACATCGCGGCCGGCAAGGTCAATGGCTGTTGCCATTTTAAATGAAAGCTCGATGTTTGCTTTCGAAGCCGAGACTAATGCGTGGACAACTCTTGCCACATGCCCTCCTGCGAGGAAATGTGCTTCCAGGTCGTCACGGTTTAATGGTACGCCTGCTTTGATGCCCTCAATCATAGCTCGTACAATTACTCCGGGCGGAACTTTTCTGAAACGCATTAAAAAAAGCTGTAACAGCGAAATACGAACACCGGAAACCAGTGCTGAAAACCATATTCCGATTGGAATAAAATATAAGATAATAAACAGAAGGACTATTATTCCAATAATCATTCCCCATGCTCCTATTGATTCAATCATGATTCTAAATTTTTTGGTTCAACAATAATACTGTTTGCTAATATTTTAAGTACTTCAATTTCTGTATTGTGGTCGATAAACGATCCATTAGATTTTGCTTCAATAGTTTCTCCATTGATTTTAACTTTTCCCATTGGAGCAAGACGTCCAATGGTTTTTCCAATATCTCCAATATTGATTTTTTCATGTACAAAGGTTTCAACCTTGCCGGTGATTTTGGTTTCAAGTGTCATCTTTTTACCGGCTCTTGATTTGAAAAAATAGTAAATCATTAGTGGTGCTGCAATCAGAACAACTGCTAATGTAATAAAACCAGCGAGGCTACCATACTCAACAAATGCAATATAAACACTTGCTCCAAGTAATAGAAAACCGCCTATTCCTGCTATTGTAATTCCGGGAATTACTGCAAATTCAATCATTAAAAGCAATAGTCCCAGAAAGATTAATAATATGATTACAAAAATGCTCATTTTAATTAATTGTTGCTGAAAGTTCACGTTCGATTAAAGCCTCTTTTAAAGGTTTAAGACTTTTAAAATTACCTCTTCTCACGTCACAACTTCCCTTGTAATGTGTAATAATTGTACATTGTGTAGCCTGTACATAATCATGTTCACAAATATCAATCAATGCTTCAATTACATAATCGAATGAATGTACTTCATCGTTATGCAGAATAAGAAACTGATCTTTTCCGGTTACATTTTTCGATGATTTTACCGGATTCCTTTTTACCTCTTTTGATGTCATTTTATATTTAAAATCTTTTTTGCTTCACTTAATTTAATTCGTTTGCCATTTTTATACGCCACAACAAAAGCATCTTTAACACCTTCCTGCCTTACCTGAGCCTGCAAACGAACAGCATCCTCAAAGTTAGTTAAATTTCCCGTAGTATAAACAGTTACACCGCGGTCGTCGGTATAATTATCAATAACACGGATTAACGAAAGTTTTTTATACAACCTGTTTATATAATCAGGAAGGCTCCGGCTATATGCTCCCACTTGTATCTTAAATTTAATTTCATCAGTTTCTGGTTCTTCTTTTTGGATTATTTCAGATTGATTTTCCTGAATAAAAATTTCAGGTTCAACAACAATTAATGTTGTTTCTAATTCTTTTGGTTCTTTGTCATTTAAAATAAGTTGATTTTTTAAATCATTAATTTCTTTCCTGAAATTTTTGATTTCTTCTTGTTTGACATTATTCCAATAAGTTTGTTCTAATTCACGCGCTTTATTAAATGCAAGTGATGCCTGGCTGTTTAAAGAGTAGGTTTCTTGTTCAAGAGTTAAAATTCTTTCAGAAATTGAATTACGATTTCCGGTGGAAATGCTGTATAATTTTCTCAATGAATCAGATTCACTAATTATTTCTTTAAGACGGATTTTTGCCTCAACTCCTTCATTAAAAAAGGTTAGAGCGTTCGTGTTTTTAAAGTGTTCGGTTTTCAAATATTCAATATCCGAACTTACCTGAAAATTAATAGGTTCAAATTCTTCAATCTCCTTAGTTTCAGTAATTTCTTCTACTTCAGTTATATTATCAATTATAATTTCCGATTCGAAATTCTCCGATGAATCTTCTTTTTTGTTTATGATATCCATTGAAATTCGGGTTGAAATCTCAGTGGTAGATAATTCAATGAGTGTGTCTGAAGTAATTGTGGTTAATGAAGTAGAGTCGACTGATGGAGGACTGATTTTATCATTACAAAACTTTATAAGCTTATCAATTTCAACCGACGCTTTATCTTTTTCCGTTCCAAAACTATTAAAACGATTATAGTATTTTAAAGCTGAATTCCATAATTCCCGGCTTTGGAAATATTTTCCTACGTAATAAAATATTTTATCCGGAGTATTGCCTGAAACAGCTTTTAAAAGATATTGATTTGTTTGATCAGTAAAAATATCCTGTTCTGCAAGGCATGCACCGTAATAGTAATTCAGCATTTCATCTTCGGGTGTTTCTGTTATCAGTTTTTCAAAAATTGAACTGGCTTTTTCAAACTCCCCTGAATTAAATAACAGGATTGCTTTTTCACGTTCGGTATCTTGATTTCCAAAATTGATTGAAGCAGAAACCGGCATTGAAAATAGCAAAACAACAACCATGATTCTGAAAAATATTTTCAATTTGTTAAGCATACTTTTATTTTAGTAGTTGTTT
>JABMQB010000705.1 GCA_013203525.1 Mariniphaga sp. | reverse complement strand
TCAGGAAATAAACCGACTTTTTGCATTGATGATCCATCACTTATTAAAACAACCATTTGCGAAAACATTAAATCAAGATTACCTGGTAAACTCATAAATGTAACATCACCATTTGCTCCTGCTGTGTTACTGCCAATTAGGATTGCATCACTATTTACTCTAAGTGCTTCACATATCGCTTCTCCATAGCTTTGAGTCTCTTCATTAACTAATACTGCAATTTTATTGTTAAATTTTGGAGAAGCTTTTGATTTATTAATACATGTTTTAAATACAAAAGAATTGTCGTCTTCAGAAGCAGGATTATATGAAATAATCGGAATTTTAACTACACCCCAATCAAAAACATTGAATTTGCATAATTGTTTTAGAAGAGTTAACATTTTTGAATATGACGGATAACCACGCATATCAAAAATTACATTTTTGAATTTTGTTAACTTTGCTTCGATTTCCTGTGTATCATTATCAGAAAGTGTAAAAAGGTTTACGTAGAGAATAGATTCGGATATTTCCTTGATTGCTTTTTTAGATTTTTTTTTGAAACTTTCTGAAATAGTAAATTCCCCATAATTTCCACAAATGTTTTTAATTTTTCCTTCTTTCGAAAAAAGCTTAAGTGTAAAGGGTTTATCAATTTCATCAATCAGAAGATTTCGCATTAAATCTCTAATTAACGTGATTTCTCGTGAAGCACTAATGAATTTACTATGATATTCAATTAAATTTTGAATGATTTTTCCGTTAATCTCTATAATTTCATCTCCAATCTCAATTTTATGAATTGATTGAAATTCTTCATTTGTAACTTCAGAAATTACCATTTTATTTTCAAGATAGATAGCTGTTATTGGAATTTTCCGAATAGCCTTTTCACGAATGTACCAAACGAAACCGTGTGAATCGTTAATAAATCCACTCATCTCTTTAATTAGATTAATATATTCATTTCGAGAAGTACAATTAATTGCTTTTGGTAAAAATCTTTTATAGACTTCATCCCAATTACATTCCATTAATTCTTTGAATGGAAAGAAATATTTTATAACAGAATAAATCTTAGTTACAGCCATAACTCGTTCTGCTTCATTTGGAAATGAGTTTTCATTAAAATTCAAATCCATTTTGATATCATTTGTAATATCTATGATTTCAGCTTGTTGAACAAATTCAGAAAAATTGTTAATTTGTTTCTCTGCAAATTCGATAATTTTCTTTTCGTTAGTTTCATTTATTAAAAAATCTGAGTAAATAGGTTTAGTAGAATTGTTGAAAATTGGGATTTTAACAGAATATGCTATTTCGCCAAATTTAGTTTTGATAGAAGCAATAAATGAATCTGGAATATGTGTAAGTGTATCATTAACTGAAATTATTTTGCATTTATTATTATTACGCAAATCAAGAATGCTTTTACTTAACGGATTACTTTTTTCAGCAATAATAATTATTGGCGCTTCTACGCTTTTGGATAAAATTGATATTGAAGGTTTATTTTGGATTTTGAAATAACTTTTGTAGAAAGTGATATTCTCAGGAGATCTTTCATTAGGAAAACCTTCATACTCCATCACTAAATCAGAAGTTCTTTTTAGAGTTGTGGCACAAAAGTATCTTAAGAATTCGTGTTTATCAAGTTTAGAGAATATTTGTTTTTCTGTTTCTTCCGTAAGATTTCTTATATCTAAAATAAAGCCTTTTGCGATGTGACGATTTTCAATTGCTTTTTCGATTAGACCATCAACATTCTCATTTGCCCAATCATTTAATCTTAAAATAATTACAGAATTAGAAGAAATTTCAAATGAGTTTTCAAATTTACCGTTAGTTTTGTTTCTTTTAGAGAATCCAAATCTCACCAACGGATCATTTAATTTTGATAGTAATTCATCATTTGTGATTTTTGGAAATTCATTTTCGTTACAATTCTTGATTTTAAAATAGCAATCTGTAAATGCTTTATTCCAATTAATATTATTTATATGAATGTATGGATTGAAGTATTTAATTTCTCCCCAGATTTTTCCCAATTCATACAGCTTATCAATATTCAAGTCTACTCCTTAATTATTGCTCGTAATGTTTGGCAGCTGCCACGCTCTTCTTGCTTTTCTTCTTACTCGGCTGTGGAGCTGTGTGTTAGGTCTATTCATCTTCCGCATCATTCATTTATAACATCTAATATTTCAATATAATT
>JABMQB010000704.1 GCA_013203525.1 Mariniphaga sp. | reverse complement strand
TGATAAAAGTTACCGTTCAGGAATTGAATTGATGATTGGAATTAAACTGACTAAAAATCTGCAATGGGATATAAACGCAACATTTAGCAGCAACAAAATCCTTAACTTTACTGAGTATGTTGATAACTGGGATACATGGGGGCAGGAAGCATTTGACTTGGGAAATACTAATTTGGCATTTTCGCCTGGTACCATTGCAAATAGCAGCATTAACTGGAACCCGGTAAAAAACCTGAATCTGAATTTTATTTCGTCGTATGTGGGAAAACAGTATATTGATAACTCTTCATCTGATGAACGTAGCCTGGATGCCTGGTTTGTCAATAATCTGAAAATTGACTATTCATTTACAACCGGTTTATTTGAAGAAATAAAACTTCACCTTTTAGTGAATAATATCTTTAACGAAGAATATGAATCGAATGCCTGGGTTTATTCGTACATACTGGGAGGAGAACGTTTTAAAATGGATGGTTATTTTCCGCAAGCAGGTACACATTTTATGATTGGTATTGATTTCAATTTTTAAATGAATGTCAAAGTGAGTTTTTCCCTGTCTGACTAGGCAGGGAACCATGATTGCGTTTGATAATTCATCCTTTGACATGCTCAGGAGAACAAAGTTAAGGGTTGTTTGTAAAACGATAAATAATATCAACTGAAACATATAAAAGTTCTAAAAAAACCAATAGTTGTTGTTAACTTTTTTAGGTTTTAAAATATGTAAATTACAGTAACACAGCTATCTAACATTATAAAGTTGATAACATTCGAAATCTTTTCTATGAAATTCCTTCCGTTATTTTGTTTTGTGAATTATATTGCAATGGACATTTTTTCTTGATAAGAAGTAATTGAAGTAGTGATGAGAATTGAAAACTTAAGGTGCTAAAATTAAATTAGTTATTTGAAATATAATTAACATATGTGGATAAATGGTGTTAATAATTGTCTGTTATAAAAATTTATATGAAGAAAATAATATTTGATAATTAAGTAATTTTGTAAAACAACGAATCCGATCGGCAAGGATCGGATTCATAAATATTTTTACTATGTATCATAAAAAGCAGGGCAAATGGCGCCTGACTTTGTTCAGCAAACTTCGGAAAATTTTCCGAAAAAGGCAAGTGTTTTTGCACAAAATACAGAAATTATTTCAACAAATTGTTACTAATGCAATAATCGAAATCACTGTATTTCTGATTATTAGCATGGTCTCCTGACAGAAGAATCCACAATTAGAGGAATCTTGTGTATGAAAAAGGATAGCTCAATAGCTATCCTTTTCTAGTTAATTTCTCATAACATAACAGCCGGTGATTTCGGGTACCAAGTCTTTATCACAATGTATTTGAGGTTACATCCTGATTTGATAATTAGCAAATGCTGATGTTCCCCGGTTAAATGTTTTCATTACTTCGGCTTGGTCGGAGTGGCAGGCGAATGAAAGGAATATTTGTTCGTTTATTATATAATAGTTGGGAGTTGCAGGTTTTATCCTTCGACAGGCTCAGGATGACCACCAAATAAGTTAATTATAGTTATTCTAAAATAACTTCACCTTCAATTTCAACAAGCAAATCGGTCCGGCAAATATCTGCCAGGATATATACAACCGGTAAATCGCCATAATAAAGCCTGAACATCCTTCTGATAATTTTATAATCCTTCCTGGATTTTACATATACCCGTGCGTGTCCGTATTTTGGCTCCAACTTGCCGGAAATGTTTTCCAGAACTCCATTTGAATATAATTGCTGAATATTCTGAATTGTAACTTTTGTTTGTTCCGCCGGATTATCGATGCCTATTGTGTTTTCACCAACTACCGATGCTGTACCTGAAATAAATATGGCTTTTCTTCCAAGTAAATCAAGGTACCTTGCCCGTTCAAACTTAGGAGTAGTTTTACTAATATTTTCATCGCCAATTAAAACCTGTTTACTATAATTGTGCGCAGCAATCTGATTCGGATTTTCAATTGGTTTTGAAACAACTTTCTTTGAATCCAAAGCAATAAATTCGATAATGACCCCACCACGGTTCATACCGATTCCTGTTGCTGAAGGATAACCGGATTTACTAAATGCAGTTCCATAAAACCGGCTTCTTACATTGTTAAACTCCTGATAATTTTGTTTCCCTTTTTCAACACCCAAAATATCTTCGATATAATTCCATTGCCTTATTATCGATCCAATCTTAAAATCATTTAATTCAAAAATTTCTTTTAAAACAAGAAATGCTTCTTCAGATTGATTTAAACACATGCTACTTTTTATTGATTGCACATTACCAACCAAAAACCGTGAACTATTATTTTGAAATAAAACAGCGTTCCCTCCCGGATGAAATATAAATTTTGCATTCCATATAGAAGGATCATAATAAAATGCCTCGGCAATAACCTTACATGCTAAAGGGGCTTGAGAAATGAAATTAAGAATAATCTTCTCAGAGATTTGGATCGATACTATTTCTTCAGCAAGTTTGCTCAGTTTAATATAATCTTCTTCAGAATTAGCGTCAACAAAAAAATTAATCTTATAAATTCTTTTACCTGAATTAATTTCCCCTAATTTATTTATGCAACTTCGAAGTTGTGTTTCCGAAGAATTGCATCCACTTTCAGGTTTTATATAAATACGGCTTCCGTTTAAAAAATACATTTAGGCTTTTGATTGAACAAGCTACAAAGATAAATTTTATCTCAAATTATAACTATTAATAATCACCTTTGGCATCAGCACCATTTAAAACTGCTTCAGTTGATCCTACTCCAAGCCTATCTGCTCCCTGATCAAGAAAAGCTACAGCAGTTTCCCAATTACGAATTCCGCCTGAAGCTTTGACTTTCATTTTATGTCCAACGGTATTTACCATTGTATCAATATATTCTGGTTTTGCACCCCCCGGACCAAACCCGGTTGATGTTTTTACAAAATCGGCACCCGCTTGACACGTTAATTCGCAGACTTTTACGATTTGCTCCAAAGTTAAAAAACCACTTTCCTGAATCACTTTTACAAGAATCCCCTTTTTGTGGGCTACATCAACAACTGCTTTTATATCTTTTAAAACATATTCGTAATCACCCGAAAGGAATTTTCCAATATTCATTACCATGTCAATTTCATCCACACCATCGTTGATTGCCTGTTGTGCCTGGAATACTTTTGTTGCGGTTGTATCAGCACCATGCGGAAAACTAAGGACACATGATACTTTTACATCACTATCGTTTAACAATTCTACCGCTTTCAAAATATCGCAGGGTTTAACACACATACTGAATACTCCATTTTCAATGCACATTTTAGCATTTCTTTCAAGGTCCTCAACAGTTTGATCCGGCTTTAACACGGCATGGTCTATTGTTTGTGCAAGCTGTTTTTTTGTATACATAATTTTTTGTATTTGATACTGGATTCTTGTGATTATCAGATTTTACTTATCCATTTCATCAAGAATTTGCTCAACCTGTTCATTGGTCTTATGTAATTTATCTTTACACATTTTCAATAACACTGAAACCCGTTTTACTTTTTCAGCTAGTTCATCAACATCCAATTCGTTATTTTCAATTTGCGAAAGAATCTCTTCAATCTCTGTTACTGCCTCATTGTAACTTACTTTTTTGGTAGCCATTTTTTATTATTTTATAATCTTACTTTTTACTTTTCCATCAGCAAATCTTGTTTCCAATTCATCATTAGTTTTTAATTTCTTTGCTGATTTAATTATTTTCCCATCGCTATAAGTTATAGTATATCCCCGGTTTAATACATTAACAGGATTAAGCAATTCAGCTGACTTCTCTTTCAAATGAATATTATTAACCTCCCTTTTAATAAAGCCACAAGCTTCATTTCTAATATTTTCCGACAATCTTTTTATCCTGTTTTTCTTTTTAAAAAGTACTAACTCCGTGCTATTTTTAATATCATGCCCTATTTGAATCAAACTATTTTGTTTTTTATAAAGAAAACGTTCTGAATTTCCTAAAATATGATTTTCTACATCATTCAACTGATTAAATTTCAAAAATGAAAACTGACTAACTCTTTCTTTAAAATCCCTACCTAATGAGTATAAGTTAGCCTTTTCTTCAACAAGAAAAAATTGCCCGGCATTAGAAATAACTTTACTTATATTATTCAACCAAATGTGTTCTTCTTCAAGAATTTCTTTTGTCCTGTTCAGAATATTAGTTTCCAGGTTTATCAATTTTTCATAAAATCTATTTGCTCCTGAAATCAGGAATTCAGCAACAGCTGTTGGAGTTTTAAGCCGTGTATGTGCTACCATATCAATTATCGTATCATCTTTTTCATGGCCAATACCGGTTAGTACGGGCAATGGGAATTGAGTTATATTAACTGCTAACTCATAGTTATCAAAGCAGCTTAAATCGGCCTGTGCACCCCCGCCCCGTATGATAATTACAACATCAAAAAAATCTTCATAATTATAAATCTGTTCCAAAGCTTTTATTATAGACTGAGCTGCCTCAGCGCCTTGCATAAATGCCTCAAATAATCTAATGTGAAAAACAAAACCATATGAATTATTCTCAAGTTGGTTGATAAAATCCTGATATCCTGCTGCAGTAGCCGATGATATTATTGCAATTTTCTGCGGAACTTCCGGTAAAGGCAACTCCTTGTTCATATCAAAAACACCTTCACCTTTTAGCCGGTTTATTATTTCCACACGCCGTTTAACCAAATCACCAACTGTATATGTCGGATCGATATCTTTTATATTAAGGCTTAATCCGTAGGCTGGATGGAACTCAACTGTTGCCTGAATCAGTACTTTAATCCCGGAAGTAAAAAGTTGCCTTGTTGTGGTTTCAAAATAGGGTTTTAACATTCGAAAAGTATAGGACCAAACAGTAGCACGGACACGGGCCGTAATTTCATCATCCTCTTCATTTTTTTCAATTAGCTCAAGGTAGCAATGCCCACTTCGGTTTTCTTTTAATTCACTGATTTCTGCCACAACCCAAACTGTATCAGGGAAAGCTTCGATTAAAGAATCCCTGATTAATAAGTTAAGTTCTGATAATAACAGTTTATTCTGCATCTAATCTATTTTAATCAGTTTAATTCCTTGCAGGCCTTCCTCCGATTTTATTTTCAAAAAAATAATTCCGGAAGGCAAATCCGATAACCCATTTAATACCATAATTGAATTTGATTCTACAATTCTATTAGTTAAAACTCTCCCGGAAATATCAATAACTTCAATTTCTATTTCTCCGAAAATAATTTCACCATCCTGAAATAAAACAACTTTATTAGAAAATGGATTTGGAAAAACGGTCCAACCATTATTTATATACAATGAATTTATTCTGGATAATTTCAATATTTGATCTGCAACCATAAAATCGGGGATTCCATATCCAAGCAATGAATCGGGTGAATTATATAAATGGGCACTTTTTTCAATGGCCTCCTTAATCTGTTGCGCATTTGCTTCAGGATTTGCCTGCCAAAGGCATGCTGCCATCCCGGCAATTACAGGGCCAGAAAATGAAGTTCCATTACCGGTAGAAATTAAACCATTACTCTTCTGTAAAACAGTATTCTGTCCAATTGCAGCAACATTTGGTTTTATTCCACCATCAGAAGCCGGTCCGTATGAAGTAAAATAAGCCGGATCTCCCAACCTGTCGACTGCTGCAACAGCAATCACATCATCGCCATCAGAAGGTGCTAAAATATATTTCCACTGATCGTTTCCTTCATTACCGGCACTTGCAACTACAACCATTCCCTTCGAAGCAGCAATATTTGCAGCTTGTGTAACTCTGGTTGTATTTCCATCCATATCTGCATAATTATGATTCGTAGTTGTATCATCAAACAAATAATATCCCAGCGATGAATTTATGATATCAGCACCAACGCTATCTGCATATTCAGCAGCTGCAACCCAATTGTCTTCTTCAATTAAAAATTCGGTAGGCGTATCTTCTGAACGTATGAGCCAGAAAGATGCTTTAGGTGCGGTACCTATTAACAATCCGGGAATATTTCCCCCCATGGTTGAAAGGACACTCATTCCATGATAACTTTCCTGAAAAATATCAGAATCAGGGTTAACAAAATCCTTTGTTCCTAAAATCTGTCCGTTTGCCCAAAGGCTATCAAATGCAGTATATTCATTTGTTTTATAATATCCTCCATCAAGAACAGCAATATGTTTTCCCTGCCCACGGAAATTTTTATTATGAAGGTACTGCCCGTTTAATTGTCCCACCTGATAAACAGAAGCTCCATAATAGGTTGAATCTATTACAAGATCATTATCGGAACTATTAAATTCCCATTTACTTTTAAGGCTTTTAGTTGTAATTAAATTACGTTTGGTAACCTGAATATCATTTACAAATGAAAGCAATGAAGCTTTTTCTTCAAAATCTGCCGAATCGGCTTTTACCGTTATTCCATTAAGCCATTTTGATGAATGGATATAAGTGGCTCCAAGATTCAGCACTTCATTTATATAATTGTCATTTACAGGCAAATCAAACTCATCGATTGGAATACCTTGATTTTGCCTTCGCTCAATGGCTCTTTCAGATAAATACTCAGTGGGATTTAGAATCGTATATTGAAAGTTTGCTTTGTCGGTAAAACCAATCCAATAGTATGTTTGTGCTTCCACCGATGTAGAAAAAAGCATTAAAAAAATGAATACTATTTTGACAGTTTTAAACATCGTATCTGATTTCTTTCTGAATGATAAAGATACAATGATTTGAGCCAAAAAAAAACAAGAACTACCTGTTCATTCTATTTCTGATCATGTATTCCGAAGGATTATTGAGAAATTCTGCCGGGTCAAGTATTTTCCCTTTATTTCCATCCATTTCATTTAATTGATTCGATTGAATACTATCAAGCATCGATGAATTAAGCAACTGATTAAGATTATATTTTAAAGTATATAAAAGTTCACCTGATTCTGAATAATAATTCCAATTGTTATGACGAAGATCGTTCGAATAAAAAGCTTCCAGCTCCATCCTCCCGTTTTCGAAATAAGTTATACAAAACCCATCACGAAGATTATATTTATATATACATTCCATGTACGGTTTTCCATTTTTAAAATATGCCTTGTATTTTCCTTCTTTCAGGTTATTCTTCCATTCTGCTTCTTCAAAAACTTCTCCTGTTTGATAAAACTTTCGTGAAAGACCATTTTTCAATCCATGTAAAAATTCATCCTCAGCAACAATTCTGTTATTTGAAAAATATTTCCAGACACCAACTTTTTGTTCGTTTAAAAAAATACCTTCGGCAATCAATTTCCCGGCTTCATCATACAATTTTGTATCTGCCGAATCTGATACTTCGGAGTAAATAATATCAGCTTGCTTTTTCCCGTTATCGTGATATCGCTTCCAAATGCCTACAGGTTTACCATCGCTAAACTGACCTTGATATATTAATTTCCCGTTTGGGTAATTCTTTTTCCATAATCCCTGGCGTAATCCGTTTGCATCCGTTTGATTTACTGTCTCTTGTGAAAAAATCTGCCCTGTAAATGAAATCAATAATAACAGCAATATATATTTCATATTCTTCATCTGGTAAATGAACATCAAAATTAATGAATTATACCAATTTAACCATATAATGCCGCATTGAAATAATCCAAGTATTTTTTATTGTGAGTAATTGACATAATTTGTTC
>JABMQB010000703.1 GCA_013203525.1 Mariniphaga sp. | reverse complement strand
GAGTAATAACTGGCACTTACCCTATAGTCAATATTATCACTTCCTCCTCTCAAACTCAGGTTATGGTTCATAATAGTACCTTTGTCCATTAATTCGTCATAGTAGTCGACATCTTTATTAGGATAAGAATAATCGGTGCCTTGCCAGGATATTTTATCCGAAGCGGCTCCAAATTTTGCGATTACCGGATCTAAAACGCTCGAAAGACCTGATTCAATCATCATTGTTGAATACTCTCTGCCATTTGACATTTGAAGAATGTTACTCGTGGACTCAATTCCGGTATAGCCATCATATTCAATGGTAAAACCCTCGGATCTGGAACCACTTTTTGTTGTAACTAAAATAACACCGCCTGCAGCTCTAACACCATAAATAGCAGCTGCTGATGCATCCTTGAGTACAGATATTTCCTGAATGTCATTTGGATTTAACCAGGCAATATTACCAAAATGCATCCCATCTACAATAAATAGTGGGGCACTCCCACGCATAGAACCTATACCGCGGATACGTACTGAAGGGGTTCCTTGTGGTGCACCAGCATCCATAACCTGTACCCCGGGAACCAATCCTTGAAGGGCAGACACAGCACTGGTAGAAGCAATTTTTGTAAGCTCAGCTGCTTTAACAGTAGTAATCGGAGCTGTAAGGTCTTTTACTTTGGCTGTACCGTAACCAATTGCAACTACCTCTTCAAGTCCAATAATATCAGGTTCCATTTCAATCGTAAAATTAGTTCTTCCGGAAATTTCAATTTCCTGTGACTTCATTCCGACAAAACCAAAAACCAAAATGGCGTCAGAATCTGCTTCGATGGTAAAATTACCATCAACACCAGTTACTACACCTTGCATAGTACCTTTAACAACGACAGTTACTCCAGGAAGCGGATCGTTGTTTGCTGCATCAGTTACTGTTCCATTTATAGTTTGGGTCTGAGCCCATGAAATAAACGTCAGTAACATTACACTTAGAAAAACAGTAAGTAATTTTTTCATAAATTATTAGATTAAAGTTAGAATTCTGTTTCAATTCACTTATAAATTTCTGAATGAATAAATAGAAAATGAAATTTATCACCTATACATAGATACGTATTGGCAAAAATTATTGACTCAAATAACATATATAATTGATTTACAGAAGTATATAATTGCTGTTATACAGCATATAAATTGATCATGTTGTGGTAATGATGTGGTAATTAATTATAAAATTATTTCGTTTACAAAAAAATATCTATATTGAAAGTGTTAATGATGTAGTAAAAAGATGTAATTAAACATTACTTTTTTTATTAAATAACCATTTTACTAATTAAACTTTTGAAAAAAATACCAAAATATTGTAGTTGGATTCTTTTTATTGTTCAAATCTGGATATATATTTCTATTTCGATTCATGGTTATTCTCAGCAAAGCTCGGAATATTCATATAGGATAAGTCCTTTCATTCGAAATATTGAAAACTCAGAATATAAAGGAGCAAACCAGTGTTGGTCAATCTCCCAGGCTCCAGATGGAAATATTTTTGTAGCAAACCGTTTGGGGCTTCTCGAGTTTAATGGCAGCAACTGGAAATTGTATCCCATGGAAAGCATTCATCCACTTCGTTCGGTTTTAGCTGCTGACGATGGACTTATTTATTACGGGCACTTTGAAGATTTCGGTTTTTTTGAACGAGATAAATATGGTATACTTAATCAAATTTCTATCTCCGATTCATTAATCTCCAACAAGGATATTGTGAATGAAAATATTTGGTCTATTCACAAAATTGGGAGAAAAATATATTTTCGTTCATTTGCAAAAATTTATATTTATGATGGTAAAACAATAACAATCTTGCCTCATGAAAATAATATATATAGCTTGTTTGAACGTAATAACAAACCTTATGTAAGTATATTGCCTGATGGTTTGTATTTTATCGATGAGAACAATGATTTACAAAAAGAGCCAATTCCTGATTTTTTAGATAATAAGAGAATAATTACAACCATTCCTTTAGATGAAGAGCAGGAACTTATTATTACTGTGTTTGAAGGTATATTCCAAAAAAAGGCAGATGTGTATTCTCCCTGGGAATGCGAAGCCAACGAACTTTTAAAAAACTTTCAGATTAATAAATGTGCTGTAATTAACAATAATACTATTGCAATTGGGACTATTGGTAAAGGTGTGATTGTTATTAACACAGAAGGTAAAATAATCAATTCGCTTGATAAAATAAATGGATTACAAAGTAATACAGTACTTGCACTTTTAACGGATAAATCGAATAATCTTTGGGTAGGTCTTGATAAGGGAATCGACTATATTGAATTGAATTCACCATTCTTGTATTGCTTTGATCGCCCTGGGAGCCTGGGGGCTGTTTACTCTGCAATCCTTTATAATGGGAGATTTTATGTTGGTACCAATCAAGGGCTTTTTTATACTGATTGGAGTAATCAAAAGTTTGAAAAAAGTATTCGATTTGAAAAAATTGAGGAAGCACAAGGACATGTTTGGGAGCTTAAAATAATTGGTGATAAACTAATTTGCAATTACAATCTGGGGATTCTTCAGATTGACGGGAATAAAATTAAACAGATTGGTTCGGAAGGAGGTGGTTATACTTCAACACCCCATCCGACTAGGGATAGTATTTTTTATCAAGGTAATTATACAGGAATCCTTCAGTTTAATAAAGGGAATGACGAAAACTGGAAAGCCGGTAACTGGATTAATGACTCGATAATAGGTGTGAGATTTTTACAAGTCGATCAGTTCAATAATTTATGGGTCGGAGAAAATTTTAAAGATGCCTGGTTGTTTCGTTTAAATGCTAATGGTAATACAATTATAAATTCAAAAAAACTCGGAGTAGAAAGCAATTTCAATTCAAGATTGAAAATTGGCGTTTTCTCATTTGAAAACAGGGTCATTTTTTCCAATAACAACATGTATTTCACCTATGATTATACTACAGAATCTATCAAACCTTATAAATGGTTGAATGATAACCTTGGTGAATATAAAACAGCCAACTATATGTATAGAACAAGTGAATATGAATATTGGTTTGCAAAACGCGATAAGTTTGGAAGGTTTTATTATAATGGTGAAAGTTTGGTTTTAACAAAAGAAATAAAGAGTTCCAGTTTAAAGGGATCTGCGGTTGACGATCGTCAAAATATTTGGAAAATTAATGAAAATAGATATGTTATAGGGCTGGACAATGGTTTTATGATTTTTGACTCGAGTTCAGAAAAATCAGAATCCGGAGATACCAAATTATCTTTAAAATTGGTGAATGCCACTTGTTACAACGAAAAAGGACAAATTATCGACTTGAATATTTTGAATTTTTTTTCATTTGAGATTCCTTTTAAATACAGAAATCTTGTTTTTAATTTCGCCATACCAGGAGACCTTCCGGAGTCGTATTCTATAAATTACAAATTAGATAGCGATGAATGGATTCACAACGGAATTAGCAAATCAGTTACATTTAATTATTTGCCCTGGGGTAATCATGAACTAAAAATGAGGGCTGTTGATGAAAGTCTTAATGTGTTGTCTGAATTATCATACAATGTTAAAGTCCTTCCACCCTGGTATTTGAAAATTTATGCACTTATTGTTTACATATTAATTGCTTCAGTAATAGTTTATTTCATAATTGTTTTTAACCGATTCCGTTTAAAAAAGCAAAAGCTGGCTTATCTTAAAAAAATTAAATCGGATAATACTAGAAGTATTATTCGGATGAAAAATCAGTACCTCAAAACAGAGGTTCAAAATAAATCAGCAGAACTTGTTAATTATACGGTTCTTTTAAGGAAAAAGAATGAAGTACTTATTCGCGTTAAAGAATTATTAGGTAAATTGATAGACTTAAAAGAAAATTTGGATAAAAAATCAACTAAGCAGATATACAACATCATCGACCAAAACCTTTCAGATAAAAACGATTGGAAAATCTTTAGTGCTCATTTTGATGGAGCCCACTCTAAATTTCTAAAAAAGATAAAAAAAGACCATCCCCTTTTAACGCCTAATGACCTACAGCTTTGCGCTTTTTTAAAAATGAATCTTTCATCAAAAGAAATAGCAGCACTATTGAATATTTCATCGAGAAGTGTAGAGGTGAAAAGATATAGACTTCGTAAAAAATTAAATTTAGAGCATGACGATAACCTAATTGAGTTTTTAATGGATGTTTAATATCCAATTAAACTCCTGTTT
>JABMQB010000702.1 GCA_013203525.1 Mariniphaga sp. | reverse complement strand
CCTTGTAAACAAAATAATTAGTTGAATTATAATCAACAACAACCTTGAGCTTTTTCTTTTCCAGAATTTTCTGAAGTACCTGTGATTTTTCTTTTACTGATTGCTTGTTTGCTGCTTCCGATACAGGGCTGCTTTTTTTACAGGAAAGTGCAGAAAACAAAAGAATAAAAATCAGGAATAAATTAATTAAACTGGTTTTTCCTACTTTCATTTTCTTATATATTATAATTCTTAATCGTAAAACTTCCAATCAACTCCAAGCCTAAAAGTCATTTTGTTCATTGGGTAGTGCAAAGCCGTAAAAAATTCATCCTTCAAAAAGCTGGAGCTTACATTGATAAATTTAAAATAAACCCTTGTCCGCTTTAACTTCAGGCTTGCATAGGCATCAATATACGGATAATTTCCAATCTCTTTTTCATTTTGAAGGTAAAAAAATCCGGTTGCAGGATTATAAGCATCGGCATAGTATTTCGAATTATATCTTGCATCAATGCCAATATGAGCATATAAAACTTTTGATATCAATAACTTATAGTACATGCCAACATAAGCTGAAAAATCGGGCAAATGGATTAACTCTCTGGAAGAAGCTTTTTGTGCAAGCAATTTTGTATTAATATTAAGGTTGCCTAACACAAATTTCTTATTTAAATATGCCGAAAGAACAAGAAGTTCTTTTTTGGTTTGAGACGGAATTCCCAAAGTATCATTAAAAATATAATTATTCATTAGTGCATAGTTTGCACCAATCTCAATTTTTCTTTTTACAGATTTCAATTTAATTCCGGCTGTCATCCTTTGTTCATGGTTAAAACTATTAAACCATGAATAATGATTTGAATTATAATTATGCTGAAAATAATCGGGAACTTGGTTTTCAAGTTTACCGTTTATTTCTAATAGGGTGGCTGAATCACCCAAAATAGTTAATGGCTTATAAATGACACCCGAGATTTGTGTTTGCCCACTATGGTAACCAGTCAAATAAAACCTTCCCTCAAAGTTCCAGTTCCAGAAGTTACCAGTTTCTTTAAAAATTCCTCCTCCTACATAAAGATCATGATATTTCTCAACAAAACTTTCATCAACTAAATAACCAGGGAAAGCGGTCTTTACAAGATCAAATCCTAAATATGCCCTTTTCCCAAAACTGTATTTTTTATCTGCATTTTCAAATTGCTGAGCCTGAATAATATTAGATAATTTATTAAACCTTACAGAATCATTTGTTAGAATGGTATCAAGTAATGGCAGCGGAAGAAAATCAAAATTTATTTCAGCTTCCTTAAATTGCCTAAGGTTTGTCGAGTACTCAATATAATGAACAAAAGAATATCGGGGTTGAAATATCTGTATTTCTTCAATACTATCACCTAACTCGAATTCCACAATATTGGTACTATCCACATAATCGCCAATTTTATATTCAGAGGTAGTAAAAAAATAACTGCTTTTATAATCAGAACGTACATCTGCCAAATTAAACAAAATAATATCGTCAAATATTTGGCTATCATCTTTCATACCGCCATTTTCGTCATTTCCAATATTATTTGAAATAAACCCACCATGAATATCTAATTTATCTGTATGATAATTTGAGTAAAGTGAAACAAAATTATTTTTATTTCCCTGCTCATCATATTGCCCATCAGATCTAGCTTGATCGAACCTGAATGTTACATTAAGGTCAGGAGTAACGTTTTGTGAATGAAATACATTAAAACGAGTTTCATTCTGCTGATTTTTATTTTCACTTTGGCTATAATCAAGTACTGTATAAGGAGTCGTTGTATTATAGTATTTAATATTACGCGGGGTTAAAAGATATGCATCATGAGTTTGCAAAAAAAGGAAATCAGTATTATAGTTACGCGAAAAAAAATCATTATTCAAATAAGCGCCTCCATAATTTCCTGTATACGAATTTGTTATAGCATTTTTATATATTGGGTGATAAATCTGCACCTCTTCTTGCAAAGTATCTAATTCAAGAGTATTTTTAAATACACCATTCCCTTTCAGTTCCCAAATTTTAATAAGTGATTCTATATCTATTTCGATTTTTTTCTCTTCAGGTTCTTCAATATCTTCATTAAATCCACTTCTTGGATCGATTTGTGAAAAAACTATAACCGGTACTAAAAAGGCTAATACCAACAAAAAATATTTTAGTTTCATCATTCTCTTTATATAACGATGTCACAAAACTAAAAAAAGGTTTTAAGCAACCGTGAAAACGAGTAAACTTTTCACCTTAATTAACAACTTTTAAATTGAATAAATTAATTGTATATAAATAAAAAAGGCCCATGCTCGATAGAACATGGGCCTAAATAAAGGATGGCGGCGGCCTACTCTCCCACATTTCTGCAGTACCATCGGCGCTGGCGGGCTTAACTTCTCTGTTCGG
>JABMQB010000701.1 GCA_013203525.1 Mariniphaga sp. | reverse complement strand
TTTGCTGAATTCAAAATCCCCCCCCCCCTTCTTGCTATCTCCTCATAACTAAGTCCTTTTATCTTATCCACAAACTCCGAATCCCTGGCTGCCGGAAAAACAATATGAGTATGTGAATCACAAAAACTTGGAAAAACCATCCTCCCTGAACAATCAATCTCAATCAGTGATTCGCAATCACATGAAATTTCAGCCAATTTTTCCATTGGTCCATAGTCCTCAATTAATTCATCATTAATTAAAAGAAAAGCATTTTTAATGGTTGGGAGCATGCTCATATCTTTGCCGGCTATATATTTAACAGGCTCATCTCTGACTTGTATCAGTTCTTTAATATTCTCAAGAAGTAACATTTACAAATATATTTTCAATTAAGTTACGAAAACAATTTTAATTGCTCCAAATAACAAAAGAATTGAAAATTTATTGCTGTTAAAAATCATAACAAAAAAAATGCTTCCCATACATTCCGGGAAGCATTTAAAATAAAAGTAAATCGCTATTTAACTTTTAAGAATATTCAGGGCACTATCATTTAAAGCCTCAGTCATAAATGGTATTTTGGTTATTTCTTCTGTATCACGATTTGCAGTAATAAGGTCATCTCGTGTCATTTCGCTGAGGTTGAATTTTCTGGCACCAGCCATAAATTGTTGTAAACCTCCACCCAATTTATCTGCATAACCGCACATTGCTATTGCACCAAATGGGATATTCTTCATCTCATCCTTACCAACTTTATTCTTCACCGACTCCCATTGCGAGAAAATTTCTTCCGGATATTTTCCATATTCCAGAACAGATGAAGGCAATGATTCCCAATGTCCGCTTAACGCTTCTTTCCGCTCAGGATGGAAGGTTCCTTCGATGTTACTTCCCAGGAATCCGGCAATCATTGGAGCGCGGCCAAGGCATACCAATTTTGAATAAGGCGAACCAAGTGCAATTGCTTTAAAAAGATGGTCTTCTCTTGCAAAACCCCCGGCAAATGAAATATCGGGAGGAGTAATTCCATTCTGTTCCAGAATTGAACAGTATTCATATGTTTTTGCATGAAGTGGCAATGAAGGTATGCCCCAATGTTGCATCATATTCCAGGGACTCATTCCAGTTCCACCACCGGCACCGTCAATTGTTAATAAATCGAGATTAGCATCAGCTGAATAACGAATCGACATTGCCAGGTTTTCCATTCCATAGGCTCCTGTTTTTAAGGAAATACGTTTAAATCCAATTTTTCTAAGATAAGCTACGCTATTCATAAAATCTTCACGTACACTTTCTTCGGAATGAATATTTGTTGACCCCAGCCGGCTATGGCGGGCAAATGATGTAACAGCTCTGTTTTCATATCCTTTAATAACAATCGGATCATAAGGATTTGGATCGACGATATATCCACGGTCTTTCAAAAATTGTGCATATTCAAGGCTTTTTACCTGGATTTCACCACCTATATCTTTAGCACCCTGTCCCCATTTCAGTTCAATTATAACATCATTCCCGTATTTTTCAATCAAATATTCCGCCACACCGTTACGTGTATCTTCAACATTCATTTGAATAATAATTGCCCCATAGCCATCGTAATACCTCGTAAAATATTCAATCCTTCGTTCTAATTCAGGAGCTTTTAAAATTCGCCCGTTTTTTAATTCCGACTTTTTATCCACACCAACTACGTTTTCCCCAACTACAATTGGAAATCCTGCCAATGCTGCACCAACCGCAAAAGATGGCCAGTATTTGGCTGCAATAAAAGTTGAGCCCAAAGCACCTGTCATTATTGGGACACGGCATTTGGTTTTAATTTCTTTCCCAAATTCGGTTGAAATATCAACATTAGTAAAAATACAGTCATCCGGATCATCTGTTAAGTTTTCTGGTATTCCTTTTGCTCCATAAGCATACCCTTGTATCCTTAGCCCATGGTAACCTATTCCAACAGATGTAAAATGATTAGCGCCTGACGTTGCATGGCTGTACCGCCTTGGATAAAGCATTTTCCGGCCTTCAAGGCAAGAGAGCCAGGTTTCACATTTTCCTTTACAGCTGGAATCACATAAAGTACATAGGCCTGATTCGCAAGGAACACCTCTGTTCACAGCTCCAAGCGCATCATTGTTTTTAATGAATTGTTGCATAAAATTGATATTTAGTTATAATTTGTGTGAATTACTATAATTATACTAATAAATTTTAAATATTACAAATGATTTTCTTATAAATTAACACATGGCTTGTATAATTAATTTTAGATTAAAATAAGATAACGGAGTTAATATGATGAAACACTATTCGATCAACAAAATTTATTACTTTTAAAAATCTTATAATGCAATAAATGCTAAAAAGAGTACCTCATACTTACGTAATAATATTTTTTATAATTCTGTTAGCAGCAATATTAACATGGATTATTCCGGGTGGTGAATTTCAAAGAGAAATAAAAGTTGTAAATGGAGTTGAACGAGAAGTTATAGATAGCCACTCATTTACTTATGTTGATAGTAATTTTCAAACATGGCAGGTATTTTCCGCTTTCTTTGATGGATTTGTAAATACTGCCCATATTATTGCCTTTATCCTTATGATTGGCGGAGCTTTCTGGATATTGAACGAAAGCAAATCAATCGACCTGGGTATCTATTCATTTCTGAAGTTTTCAAAGCGATTTGAGAAAATTCAAATCTTAAAACGAATTGGAGTAAATAATATAATATTGACAGGTATAATGTTAATTTTTAGCTTATTTGGGGCTGTATTTGGCATGAGTGAAGAGACCATTGCCTTTACTATTATTTTTGTCCCGCTTGCCATTTCTATGGGTTACGATTCCATCGTTGGAGTTTCCCTTTGTTTTGTGGCTGCAGCACTTGGTTTTGCTGGAGCTTTCCTTAATCCATTTACCGTAGGAATTGCACAGGGCCTGTCAAACATCCCGCTTTTTTCAGGTATTGAATACAGAATGTTTTGTTGGCTGGTGATTAATGCTGTGGGAATTACATATATACTTTTGTATGCAGCAAAAATTCAGAAAAACCCAAAACGCTCCAGGGTATTTATTGATGATGAATATTGGAGAAAAAAAATCATTAACAAAGATCAGAATACAGATAGTAAAATTCCAAAAGCAGCATGGTATTCCTTTGGAATTATTTCTGTTGTTCTTATTTTATTTTCATTATTTAATCTAAATACTACATTAAATATTGGAAACTCATCTATAAACTTCCCGGCAGTTCCAATATGTTCTATAATTTTTATATTGACTGGCTTTTTGTCCTTAAGAAAAGCACTCCATTATTATATCCTGAATCTACTGACTTTTACTATCGTTTTCCTGATAATTGGAGTAATGGGCTATGGTTGGTATATAATGGAGATTGCATCCTTGTTTCTTGCACTTGGCATTTTTTCGGGGATTGCAAACGCTAAAACACCCAATGAAATCACAAAATCGTTTATCCAAGGTACAAAGGATATTTTACCAGCTGCCTTGGTAGTAGGGCTTGCTGGTGGTATTATCGTTATTCTGAATGATGGAAAAATAATAGATACCATTCTTTTTTATATTTCTCAATCAATGTCAGATTTGGGAAAAGTTGGATCGATTTATACAATGTATATGATTCAAACCTGTATAAATATATTCATCCCATCAGGTTCGGGACAAGCCGCTTTAACTATCCCATTTATGTCACAATTTTCTGATCTAATTGGTATATCAAGGCAGGCAATTGTTGTAGCTTTCCAATTTGGTGATGGTTTTACAAATATGATTACACCTACTTCCGGAGTTCTAATCGGAGTTTTAGGGATTGCAAAAATACCTTATGAGAAATGGTTTAAATGGGTGGCTCCGTTTATTATCATCCTGACTATTGTTGGATTCCTATTATTGATTCCTACAGTTACTATGAAGCTAAATGGATTTTAGGACAAAAAAAAAGCCTGTCTCCTGACAGGCTAAATTCCTTATAATACTGAACTGTATTACTCGTCGACAGAAATGCACTCTACAGGGCAAACTTCTGCACATGAGCCACAATCAGTGCAAAGTTCAGGGTCTATTGTATAAATATCACCCTCAGCAATAGCATCAACCGGGCATTCATCAATACAAGTCCCGCACGCAATACATTCATCAGAAATCTTATATGCCATAACTTCTAAATTTTAAAATTCATGAATTACTGGCAAAAGTACAGATTTTGATAAAAAATCAAAGAGCTTATATCAGTAATTTCTAAAGTTTTACAAACACTTAATATACAATATTAATTTACAACAGCTTAAATCAATTATTTCCTCTTAATATAGAATTAATCTTCTTTTTGTAAATTTGAATCAAATCATAACTTAAATTTGAACTAAATTCCATATTATTAGTTTTATTATATTCTCATCTAATATAAAATAAAATGAACCTTGAATTTTTACTAAAATATAATCCAATATTACTTGCATTATTTGCAACACTTTTTACCTGGGGCTTAACAGCACTTGGTGCAGCAATGGTTTTCTTTTTCAAAAAGATAAATAAGAAAGTTTTAAACTCAATGCTTGGATTTGCTGCCGGAGTTATGATAGCCGCTAGTTTTTGGTCGCTTTTAAAACCAGCAATTGAAATGACCGAAGCAGCAGGAAAAATTCCATGGGTGCCTGCGGTTGTAGGTTTTTTAGCAGGAGGATTATTTTTATTAATTATGGATAATGTACTACCCCACTTGCATCTGGGCTTAAAGGTTGATAAGGCTGAAGGGATAAAAACCTCCTGGCAACGAAGTGTCTTATTGGTTCTTGCAATTACACTTCATAATATACCTGAAGGATTAGCCGTTGGCGTTGCTTTTGGTGCCCTGGCCAGCAACCCTGAAGTTGGTGCCCTGGCAGGTGCGGTTGCATTGGCAATTGGTATAGGACTACAAAATTTCCCGGAAGGAGCGGCAGTTTCAATCCCGCTAAGGCGGGAAGGTTTTTCACGTTTAAAGGCCTTTAATTACGGCCAAATGTCGGGTATAGTCGAACCCATTGCTGCAGTTATTGGAGCATACCTTGTTTTAACCATTACCCCTTTATTACCCTATGCCCTTTCGTTTGCAGCGGGTGCAATGATTTTTGTTGTGGTTGAGGAACTAATACCTGAATCACAAAGGGAAAATGAATCAGATTATTCAACTATTGGAGCAATGCTGGGATTTGCAACTATGATGTTATTAGATGTTGCTTTGGGTTGATTAGCTTTTTTTACCCGCTAAACCGTTGGAACGGCTAAGCGGGTAACGGGTATAGATTCAAAAAATCTTTTTAAGTATACTCTCACTCAGAAGATATTCCGATTGTTTCAAAAAATCTTTTTGATCCAAATCGATAAATTCAAACGCAAGTTTCCTATCGATTAGCTTTCCATTCCTTAACCCAGCATAATCTTTAAACGAAGAAAATTCCCATTCATCCATTTTTTTAACTAACCCAGCTATTACCGGGTTTTGGTGGATATAGAGAAAGCAGGTTGTTGCGTAATCCTCATACCCGCTAAGCCGTTTGGAACGGCTAAGCGGATATGTATCTTCCCAAAGCAATTTAGCTTTTGTATTATGTGCAAAAAGTTTCCCACGACGGTTTTCCTGTTTGTTGATTGCTTGTGTGTAACTACTTAACAACCAACCTATATTTTTTGAAAGTAGCTGCAAATTAGGACGGTGAGCTTCGTTTACATTTTTGCACGATTCATTGGTTGCCATAATCAGAAAATGAAAATGGTTGGGCATTAAAACCCACGACAGAATTTTACAAGCAGGAAAAATATGAGATGTTACTTTGTTAAGGAAAAAGAGGTAGTTTTCGCGGTTATAAAATACCATTTCGTTCGACCTGTTGTAAATGTGGTAAAGGGCGTTTGGTTCGAAAAACATTTTTTTATTTAAAGATAGGGATTTTTTTTCTTATACCCGCTAAGCCGTTTGGAACGGCTAAGCGGGGAATTCAGTTGCGTGGTTGGCTGCTCAAATACCCGCTTAGCGGTTTGAACCCGCTAAGCGGGGTTAGCAGAAAGCCCCTTCAGCAAGATTCAGGCAAGGTTTAACATGGCTAAGCTACAAGGTCCTGAAAGCTATGTACCATCCTAAAGAAGATAACACAATTCTTTTTGAGGATTTGAAACACCATGATAATGTTTACAAATAAACATTTCTAAAAATTAGTTCCTGGTTTGAAAAGATAATTAATTGCAAAACACTTCTTGCCTGTGGTATTTATATTTCCATTATAGTCAAAGAAAGGAGGATCGCCACCACTATCGTTAAGAGCGCCTATGGCTTGATAAATCTCTAATTTGAAAGTGCTTTGGTCTGGCAATGGTGAACTTGGATATGATGCAAATGCTCTTGTAATATAATTATATCCATCTATATTTGTTGCATTTCCTAAATTATTATTTACTTTAATTTCTAAATAAACACCACTCGGTGCTGTTGTACTCTCTACTAATGGTAGACTTACTGACATGTAAGGAATAGAATTTACTTGACTTCGAATATCGCTTAACCATCCTTTTTGTTCTGCGTTTAATCCTGTGTAGTTTAAATTATCCCATGCAGTCATATTTCCAGCTACTCTTCTGCTTCCGCCGTTTCCTGCATGGGTTGCATATTGTAACATCGGAAAGTCATTCATTATTATATATCCTGAAAAGCTTCCGCTGCCGTTTGGTATTGTTATGCTTTGATAGCTCGTGTTTGCGTCTTGTTGTACTGTTTGTCCTGCTCCTGATAATACGAATGAGGGGTAGTTTCCTCCTCTGTTGCTGTGGTCAATTTCTATTTCGTATGTTTTTCCTGCATCCATTTCTACTTCTATGGTTCCGTCTGTATCTGTTACTGTGTTCCAGCTTTCACCTGGAAGTCTGTATTGTAGGGTGCTTGTTCCTGTGTTTAAGTCTGTGTCTGTGCTTGCTGCTCTAAAGTTGAATGTCACATTACTTGTCTCTACCACATCATTCACTATCAAACTGAAATAATTACCATCAACATTTGTTCCTTCATCGCTTGCGTTTACTCTTAAATCGCTTTCGCTTCCTGCGGTTGTTGCATTGATTGTTAAGATTCCATCTGCTATTGAGTAATTTCCTAGGCTTAGCCCTGCAAGTGCGTATAATAAGTCTATGTCTGCTGTTTCTACGTCTTCAAAGTAGTTTTTCAAGTCTATTTGTGTGCTTTGTCCTTTATCTAACACCATGCTTGATATGTCTCCAGTTGTATACACTACGTCATTTACCGCTGTTTTGGTGATTGAGAATGGGTTACTTTGTGCAACTCCGCTTTGTGGGTCGGTTGCTTCTGCTACTAAGTCTGTTATTGTGCCTACATAATTGTTTGGTGCAACAATGCTTACTTCTGAATTATTCCAGCTTTGACTCCAGCCTGTAGGTAGTGGTATATTGTATCCTAGTGCTTCACCGTCTAACTCGTTGAATTCACTTCCTACATCGAATACTAGTGTTATATCTTCATTGTTTACTTTGTCTGAAATGTTCCCTATAAATTCTGGGATGTCATCTGTTGGGTTTATTGCAACGCTTACGCTTGCTGTACCTTTTGAACCTTCTGCATCTGCGACTTCATATCTGAATGTGACGTCTTCATTTCTATTCGCTCCTGATAAATAGGTTATGCTTCCATCACTAGGATTTACATTTACGCTTCCGTGACTTGGTTCTTCTATTACTTTTACACTTGATGGAATTAATCCTTTGTCGTCGCTATCATTGTTTAAAACGTATATTACTTTTGCTATATCTTCATCTGCACTTGCTACATCATCTACTATTGTTGGACTTTGATTTGGTTCTTCGTTTACAATGAAATTGAAATAATTACTATTGATATTTGTTCCTTCATCACTTGCATTTACTATCAAGCTTTCGCTTCCAGGTGTTGTTGCAGTGATTTCAAGTATTCCATTAACAATTGTGTGAGTTCCTAGGCTTAATCCGTTTAATAAGTATATTAGGTCTGGTGTTTCTACATCTTCAAAGTGTTCTTTCAAATCTATTTGCACTTTTTGACCTATGTCTAGTGCTACGTGGTTTATGTCTTCTGTGCTTTCAACTGCATCGTTAATTGCAGCTATGTCCAAGGTCATATTTATTGTGCTGTATTTTCCTTGTTCGTCTGTTAATGTAACTGTTCCTGTTCTAAGACCATTGATATTAGCATCTGGATAAATTGTTGCTACTTTAGTGTTTGGGTCAATACTCACATATACATCTGTAAATCCATTGACTACAGCTTCTAGGTTTGCAAGGCTTGTGTGTTCATCTGTAACATTGATTGCGGCGCCTACTTTTGTTTCATCTTCGTTTAATGCTAGCACATAGTCGCTTGCAACAGGAGCATTATTTACTATTGGTGTTATGTAGACTATATCATTGGTTGTATTCCCATCTGTATCTCTTACTTGAATTACTATTTCATCAATTCCTGTTTGAGTTGCTGATACTTCATATTTAATTACGTGAGTTGTTGGATTTATTGTAACATTTGTCTCGCTTGTTCCTATTTGTTCTAGTGTTAATTGGTTATTTGAATCTTGCAAGTCGCTCATGTATCCATCTGCATCGATTTCTTTTGAATCTCCTTGAATTATGCTATAATTTGGTAGATTCAATGCAGGATTTTGTGCTTCACCTACTATTATCGTTAATGTTGCCACATTACTTGTAAGATTTGTTAAATCATCAATTGTATAATTTGCAATGTCAATTCCTGTAAATCCATTGTTTGGAATATAACCTAGTTTTCCATCTGCTCCAACTACCAAAGTTCCATTACTTGGTGCTTGGGTTATAGTTGTACTTAATGGATTAAGGTTTCCATTTTCATCAAAATCATTTCCTGCAACATCAATATTGTTTATTGCAGTTTCATAGTTTGTGCTCACAATATCATCGTTTGCAATAGGTGCTATTGCTGGTTGCTCACCAACTGTTATTGTAACAGTTCCAACACTTGATAGTCCTCCAAAATCAAAGACTCTATATTGATATGTATCAACTCCGCTAAATCCGCTGTGTGGAGTGTAGGTTACTGTTCCCAGACTAGGATTCACATAAAGGTTTCCATTATTAGCATTTGTTTCTATCAAAACACTTTTTCTATCTATGTTTAGTTCAAAATCAAAATCATTTCTAAGAACTGGTGTTGTAACACTTGTTTCATAAGCAGTATTATCAGTATCATCAATTACGTATGGTGCATCGTTTACTTGTAATACATTTATTGTTCTTGTGAATGTTGCAGCTTCTCCTTGTCCATCGCTTAGCGTATATGTTATGTTTGCAGGTCCTGCATAGTCTCCTACTGGTATTATTGTTGAAGTCTTACCATCTATGCTGATTGGCACAAATATATTATCACTTGTCGCAGTCCATGTTAGTATGTCTTCAAGGTCTACGTCTCTTTCATATTGCATTAAGTTTTCAATATTTAGTGAGTCTTCTGGAATACTTAGATTTAGGCTCATCCCTATTATTTGTTCATCATCATTAACATTTGCCAAGTTTAAGTAGGTGGTTGCAACATTTGATTCTAATCCTTCTAAGTCTTTAAAGGAGTATTTGAGGCTATCTAAACCATAAATATCTTTGTCACCTGTGTAACTTATTGCTCCTGTGATTAAATCTATGCTGTGAATCGTTCCAAGTTTTGGTTGTTCTTCAATAATTACAGATCCATAATCAATATTGTTTTGTGCATCAACTGCGTTTGCCAGTATATCGATACTTACTGTTTCTTCTTCATCCAACTCTACAGTTTCGTTATTTGCTATTGGTGCAGTGTTTGGATTGTTTCCTGTTAATATATACACTGCTGCAGTATCTTTTAATCCTGTTACATCTACTGCTTCGTATTCGTAAAAATCGTTTCCTTCATGTCCATTATTTGGAGTGTAATCTATGCTTCCATCAGGGTTTACTTTTGTGTTTCCTTTGCTTGCAGGCACTATCACTGTTGTTTCTGCTGGTACAATATCATTTTCTATGTCTGTATCGTTTATAAGAACGGGGGTTGTGACTGTTTCTTGATATTCTGTTTCGTCAAAATCATCGTTTGCAATGGGTTTATCAGGTACAGGGGTGTAGGTTACTGTTCTTGTGAAATTTGCAACTTCTCCTTGTCCATCGCTTAAAGTGTAGATTGCTTCTGTTGGACCATTATAGTCTTTATTTGGCGTTTCTATGGTTGATACTTTATCATTTATGTTGATTGTTATGTCTGGATTACTACTTGTCGCACTCCAACTTAATTCTTCGCTTGTGTTGTCAATATCACTTTCATATTGTACCAGGTTTTCTATGTGTGTTTCTCCTTCTGGAATATCTAAATTTCCACTCATTCCAACAATTTCTTCATCATCATTAACATTGTTTATATTCCAGTTAAATGGTGTTAGGTTTGTTTCGTCTATCCCATCGCTTACTTTCAGTATTAAGTTGTTGATAGGTCCATAAAAATCTTTATCAATGGTCTTTAAATGTAAGTCTACACCTACTTCTTGATATGTCGCTTTTCCATCTAGGTTTAGTATTTCTACTAGATTTATTTGGCTTCCTTCGATATCTGGCTTAACGTAGTTTTTCCAGTTTTGAATTATTAATGTTTCTTCTTCGTTTGTTTCTTGATTTGCTATTGGAATGTTTTCTTCTAGTGGGTCGTTTACGTTTTCTACGTTTACTTCCAAGTTTAGATTGCCACTTTTTCCTTGTTTGTCTATGAATGTGACTAGTCCTGTTTCACTTCCATACCAATCTTTGTGTGGGATTGTGATTATTGGTTCATTTGTAATTGGGTCTATTGTCACATTTAATTCGTCAAATCCGCTCACTATTCTTTCTAGTTGCATGTTTTCTGTGTGGTCGTCGTCTACGTTTATCGGATTGGCCGTGTATGGACTTTCTCCTTCTTTGAAGTTTATCGGGTCGTATTCCCCAATTTCTGGTGCTTCATTAATTATAGGCCTTACTCTAACTGTGTCAATTGTGATATTGTTGTCTGTGTCTCTTACTTGGAATACTATGTTTTCTGTTTCGCTTTGCGTTGGAGACACTTCATACTTAATATTGAATGCTCCATCAATTGTAACATTTGTTTCGCTTATACCTATTTGTTCTAATGTCAATTGACTGTTTTCATCTTGCGGGTCACTCATATGAATGTTCGCATCTCTTATCTTGTTTTCGCCTTGAATTATTTCTTCGTCTGGCAAGATTAAAGATGGCTTTTGTTGGTCTTCAATGGTGAAATATACTTTTCCTGTATTGGAAGGGTTTTGTTTTAAATCTTTTAATTGATAACTTAAAGAATCAATGCCACTTATACTCTGGTTTGGCTTATATGTGAATTCTCCGTTTAGAATTGTGATAGTTCCTTTTGTTGAATTAACTGTTACATAACCGCTTGTTGCATCTTTATCATTATCGTTGTGTGTATCATTGTCTGTTGGATTAAATGTTATGCTCGTGTTAAAAGGAGTTGATAAATAGTCATCAATTGCTACTGGATTATCATCTGTTGAATTGACAATTACTTTTGAATTTAAAGTGTCCTTTCCACCTTCGGGGTCTGAAATTATCCAACAAAGGTTTGCTTTTCCAAATTTATCTTGAGTTGATGTGTAAGTTGGAATCCAGGCTTCATCAATACTTACTTGGATGTCAGGATTATCACTTTGAGCTGTCAGATTTAATTGTTCTTTTGGTGATTCAATATCTTTTCCTACTATTTGCGGTCCTATTACTGGTCCTTCATCTTCATTAAATGTTATGTCTGCAATTTCTTGTAATATTGGGAGGTCATTTTCAGGTACTATTGTTAATTGATATGTTTTGCTTGTTTTTAGTCCTTCTTCATCTTCTCCAGTTACTGTGATGTTTGTAGTCCCGTATTGGTTTGGTTTTGGTTCGTGTATGATTTGATTATTTTCATTGATATATACATTTACCAAATCTGGGTTTTCAATTTCAACAGTTTTTATGATGTTCTCAATGCTTGTAAAATCATCTCTTAGATATTCATCAAGATCAACTCCAGTTATTGGCAAGTCTTCAATTGTGCTAATATCAGGAATATCATCTAATTCTGGTGCGGTATTAATCGGGATTGCTACCCAGTTAATAGTCTTGTGAGTTCCCAATGGCACTAACAAAGAATCCGAAATACTTTGGTATTTCAAATCAGGATCACTGTAATAGAGAAAATATTTATCCTCCTCTGAACTGAAACTTTTTAATGCATCATTTGTTTCATTTGTCAATACATAAAAACTTCCAACATTATTTATTAATTTTTTTGTTTTTAAATGGCCTTCAGAATTTTGAATTGTAACAATAAGAACTCCTGTCTGCACTTGAATTCTTTCAAAATTTTCAATACCAGTCAACTCACCAACCATTTTACCGTCGATTGAAAAAAAACGGATATTATAATCATTTTGCCAATTACGGAGGGATAAAACCAGGTATTCAGTATTTAAGGGATTTGGGAACAGATTAACATCTGGTAAATTAAAATCAATTACTGTAGTTTGATTTTTTAAAAGAAAATATACAGAGCCATTTATTAATGTATCGGAAAAGTATGAATCATTCCCATAAACTTCCATCAAACCCTTAACTGCCTTATATTCTTCATCTAAAATATTTATTGTCAGCTCCGATTTTTGTGCTGATCCAATAAAACAAAATAAAAGAAAAAGGTTAGTTAATAATAGTTTCATTAAACAGGTTTTTCAGAAATCTAAATATATTAAAAATATGTTTGAAATTCGCTAAGTCATTTGAGATAGCTTATCCGGATAACAGCCGCTAAGCGGAGTAGATCAATTAGTGTTTTAAAACCCGCTAAGCCGTTGGAACGGCTAAGCGGGGAACTTCTTTGCAAAGTTGACAGCCCTGTTACCCGCTAAGTGCATTGGAAGCGCTAAGCGGGTTTATTTAAACTATAATATTTACAAATTCCTGTCAATCCACAATCTTTACATTTTGGTTTTCGTGCAACGCAAACATACCTTCCATGCAGAATTAGCCAGTGATGTGCTTTTGGCACCAGTTCTAATGGAATATATTGCATTAGTTGTTTTTCTGTTGCTAAGGGAGTTTTAGCGTTTGTACTTAATCCTATTCTTGCAGCTACCCTAAAAACATGCGTATCTACTGCCATAGTTGGCTTATTATAAACCACCGATGCTATTACATTTGCTGTTTTCCGTCCCACGCCAGGGAGTTTTTGTAAATCATCAACATCATCAGGAACCGTACCATCAAAAAGCTCAATTAGTTTTTGTGCCATCCCTACTAAATGTTTGGCTTTATTATTCGGATAAGAACAACTTTTTATATAATCAAACACTTCTACAGGTTCTACTTCCGCCATTTTTTGAGGCGTTGGGAACCGTTTTAATAATTCAGGAGTAATCAGGTTTACCCTCTTATCTGTGCATTGGGCTGATAAAATCACTGCAACTATTAGTTGAAAAGGATTATCATATTCCAATTCTGTTTCGGCTATTGGCATATTTTTTTCAAAAAATTCAATTACTCCTTTAAAACGTTCCTTTTTTCTCATAACGATAATTGTTAAAAAACAAAAAAAAATGCTTTCAAATGTAACAAAAACATAACAAGCAAGTCATATTAATAGAGTTGTTGCAAAACGACAATTCCATTTCTACCCCATTTTATAGAAATGGTTTTAAGTTAGCAAAATTAAACAGACGCAGAAAAAGGTCAGTATTGACTGGCCTTTTTATTTTTATCTGGTTTAATTGTTATTTTTACAGCCATTTGATGGACATAACATATGACACCATATTTACAGGCGGAAAACCTTTCTAAACGATTTGGCAATTTATTACTTTTTGAAAATATTTCATTTACAATTTTTGAAGAACAAAAAGTTGCGTTAATTGCAAAAAACGGGGCAGGAAAAACTACCCTTTTAAACCTACTTTCTAAGATTGATAGTCCTGACAATGGAATTATTACCCTAAAAAATGATATTACAATAGGATACTTCAAGCAAAACACAAAACTTAATCCTGAAAACACAGTAATTTCAGAAATATTTGAATCAGAAAATGAAAAACTTTCAGTAATAAAAGATTTTGAATTAGCTATCAGCAAAGAGGAACAGAAGGAAATAGCGCGAATCTCTTCATTAATAGATAATATGAATGCATGGGATGTTGAGGTCACAATAAAACAAATTTTGACAAAACTTAAAATAACTGACCTTGAACAAAAAGTAGAATTTCTTTCGGGAGGGCAGCAAAAAAGGCTGGCATTGGCAAAGGTTTTAATAAACGAACCCGACCTTTTAATTTTAGATGAACCAACAAACCATCTTGATCTCGACATGATAGAATGGCTGGGAAGCTACCTCCAAAAAACCAATGCAACATTGCTAATGGTTACCCACGACCGTTACTTTCTAAACAGAGTCTGTAATGAGATTATTGAGATGGAAGATAACCAGATTTACAGGCACCGTGGAAATTACTCGTATTATATTGAAAAAAGGGAACAACGTCTTCAGATGCAGGAAGCATCAACTTTAAAAGCAAAAAACCTGCTCCGCACAGAAATTGAATGGATGCGAAGAATGCCCAAGGCAAGAAGCCATAAAGCAAAATTCAGAGTCGATTCGTTTCAGGAGTTACAGGAAAAAGCACAAAAAAAATGGCAGGACAAGGGAGTTCAATTAAGTGTAAATTCAGCCAGGTTGGGGAAAAAGATTATTGAAATTGAAAACATTTCAAAATCATATGGAGAAATTAAACTTATTGAGAATTTTTCATATAAGATTTCAAGGTTTGAAAAAGTAGGATTGATTGGAAATAACGGAACTGGTAAAACTACATTCCTCAACTTAATCACCAAACTTATTGAAGCTGATTCGGGAGTAGTTGATGTTGGCCAAACAATCAGGTTTGGTTATTACAAACAGGATGGAATAAGTTTTAATCCCCAGGAAAAAGTAATTGATGCTGTAAATAAGATAGCTGAGTATATTCATTTCGAGGATGGAAGTAAAATGGGTGCATCGCAAATGCTTACGAAATTTTTGTTCCCTCCCGTAACACAACATTCCTTTATTTCGAGCTTGAGTGGCGGTGAACAACGAAGGCTTTATCTATGCACTGTATTGATGCAAAACCCTAATTTCCTGATTCTTGATGAACCCACAAACGACCTCGATATAATGACTTTAAATATTCTGGAGGAATACCTTGCTGCATTTGCCGGCTGTGTTATTGTTGTTTCTCACGACAGGTTTTTTATGGATAAAATTGTTGACCACCTTTTTATTTTTGAGGGCAATGGGGTAATAACAGATTTTCCGGGTAATTATACAATTTACAGGAATTGGGTTGATTCAAAAACAGAGATTGTAAAACCAAAGGCAGAAACCTCCAAAAAGGTAAAATCCAAATCTTCAAATACTTCAGAAAAGAAACTGACATTTAATGAAAAACGGGAGTTTGAAAATCTCTCAAAAGAAATCGAACAACTGGAGAAGAACATTAAATCTGTTGAAGAAGAATTAAATTCAGGCAACCTGGCTCACCAATCTCTTTATGAAAAATCAGAAGAACTCTCAAAACTAAAAGAGATATTAGATATAAAAGAATTACGCTGGCTTGAACTTAGTGAATTAGAGTAAAAATATTTAGATCTACAAATTACTTTGAACACAAATTTTCATGATTTCAATTACCTCCTGAATGTCTTCAGTTAATGAAGTTACCGAAAAGATTGCCCCTGAAATAGCAGATATATCATCGCCATACTTTAATGCTCCTCCCGAATATTTATTAAACTGAGACAACCATTTTTTAGAGGCTATTTCTGATCCAAACTCCGAACGGTATTTTAATACCTTTACAATATCAACGGTTAAATCTAAGTCTGTTAAAACTAAATAATCAAAATTTTCAAACCTGCCTTTTGCCTGAGTAAAAGCAACATAACCTTTTTTTGCTAATTCAATATATTGAAATTTATAAATTACAAAAGGGATCGTCCTGAAAGAAACAACTGATTCTAATTCAGTAATATCTATTTCTTCCGCGACAATATTCTTTGCCTTTAATGCACTTAGCACTGATTTAGTAGCTTTCTTTAAAGGATAAAAATCCTGTGAAAAACTACTTATTGAATTAAGAACCAATAAAAATGCAAACAATCTTTTTAAAACCATTGTTTTTCGTTATTGAATTAAAACCAAATACCAATGCCAAGGTTTAAGCTGCCAGTCGATGATTCATGCTTCATTGTTAAAAACCTGATAATCGGCTTTTAAAACTGCACCAGAAGCTAACCACCATCCAATTCCAAAGGTTAAATCATTCCTGTTATACGATTTGTTCATAGCAAGGCTATTTTCAGTTTTTGCATGTGTATTATAGTTTTCATAACGAATAAAAGGAGTTAACCGTTGCCCAGTTGCTGCTTTTTCCAACAGGTTATAACCGGCTTCAATATACCAACCCAACATCTGGCTTCCCATATCTTTTCCAGTTAGAGTATTGTATTCTGTAGTATTTTTTATATTGACTAAATTAAACTGCCCCCTTGCTTCAAATCCTTTATTCCTGTATCTGGCATCAAATCCCAGCATTGAAATTCCAACAACAGAAGAATCAGCCATAGAAACTGCTGCTAAATTATTTTTATCGATCCTATTATATAAGGTGGATTGTGATTTTCCAAGGTAAGAACTAAAACCAAGTTTTAAACCTGATATTCCGTAATAGTCAATTTTAGTTGCAAGGTTGGGTGAACTCATAAATGATTCTGCACCCTTTTGGCGCCCATTCCTGAAT
>JABMQB010000700.1 GCA_013203525.1 Mariniphaga sp. | reverse complement strand
TCCTACACCATATCGGCTCACAATATCCAAATACATTTCCGATCCGGTAATTGTACTAACATGCCCCGGGCAAATATAGCCATCGATCTTTATGCCTTCATGAATCAGGGCTTTCATGGCGGGTGGCATAATTTTATGTGCATTTAAAAAAAGAAAATTTTCAATATTTTGTTTTTTTGCCTCAATTATTGTAATTGCACTTGCGGGTGAAGTGGTTTCAAATCCAATACCCAGAAAAATGATTTTTTTGTTGGGATTTTCTTTGGCAAAACTTAAAGCATCCAACGGCGAATAAACAATTTTTATATTACTGCCCCTGGCTTTTTCCTTTTCAAGCGATGAGTCTGATCCTGGCACGCGAATCAGGTCACCATAAGTTGTAATTACTACATCCGGAAGTCGGGAATAAGTAATTGCTTTATCTATGAACCATTTATCGGTTACACAAACAGGACATCCTGGACCGCTTAATAGTTCAATGTTTTCAGGCAGCAACGAAGGAATTCCAAATTTTTGGATTGCCATTGTATGTCCACCACAAACCTCCATCAACCTGACCTTTTTTTTACTGGTTAATTTAATTTGGTTAATTAGATTTTTAACCAAATAGAGATTTCGATATTCATCAATGTATTTCAATGTCCCGGATCGTTTTTTGAAATTTCGTTTAAAAGTTTTATCGTTTCCATAGCTTCCTTTTCATCGATTTTCTGAATTGCAAAACCGGAATGAAGAAGGATATAATCGCCAACTTTTACATCTTCAAGAAGATGAAGAGCTGCATTAATTTCGGCACCACCCAACCTTACTTTTGCTTTATCGCCCTCAATTGAAATTACTTTTGCCGGAATACTTAAACACATTTTTTATTATTTTCGATTTTTAGCTGCAATTAATAATTGTCCCAATGAGATACCTCCATCGTTTGCCGGAATTTGACTATGGGTAAAAACATTAAATCCTTTTTCATTTAAATCCTTATAAATTTTTTCCAGAAGGATTTTGTTTTGAAATGTTCCTCCTGAAAGTACAACATTTTGTAATCCGGTTGTTTTATGTAATTCAACAACTTTTTCGCATGTTGCTGATACTACTGTATTGTGGAGCTTTCCCGATATTTTTTCCGGATTGATTCCCTTATTAATATCGGCCACAATTTCTTTGATTGTTTCCTTAAAAATAATTTTGTCTCTAACCTCATACGTATATTGTTCAATTTCATTATAGTCAGCAATATTTTCAAGCCGTATTGGAGCCTCGGCTTCAAAAGTTGAATTATAACAAAGTCCAAGAATTGCCGAAACCGCATCAAAAAGCCGTCCTGCTCCAGAAGATAAAGGGCAATTAATATTATTATCAATAGCTTTTATTAGCCAATCAATTTTTTCAGGACTAATTTTCTTAAATAACTTAAGATTCAAAGAAAATACATCAGCGCCAAAACTTTGATATAAAAGTGATACCGCCATTCGCCAGGGTTCTTTAATTGCAAGGTCGCCTCCGGGTAAAGGCATATATTCAAAATGAGATAAACGCTTGTATTTTTTCAGGTCACAAATAAAAAATTCGGATCCCCAAATATGTCCATCATCGCCAAATCCTGTTCCATCAAAACAAACACCAATTACTTCTTCATCTAATCCATGCTCAACCATACACGAAACAATATGAGCATGGTGGTGCTGGACTGCTAAGGTTGGTAATCCGGATCGTTGCGCATAAGTGGTAGAATAATAATCGGGATGTAAATCGTGAACAATTAATTCGGGTTTTACCCGGAACATTTTTAAAAACTGTGGAATGTTTTTTGAGTAAAAATCAGCGGTTTCTGATTCTTTTAAGTCCCCAATATGTTGACTTAAAATTGCTGAATTGTCACGGCCTAAACAAAAAGTATTTTTTAATTCTCCTCCGGTTGCAAGTATTTTATCGACATTGATTTTGGTTTGTACCGGAGTTGGTGCATATCCTCGCGACCTTCTGTAAATTTGTGCTTTCCCATTTATTACTTTAATTACAGAATCATCTGTGCGGTTATAAATTTCGCGGTTGTAATAAACTATAGCATCACAAATATTTGGAAGTTTATCTAATGCAATTATGTTATCTGTAATAATGGGCTCATCCGAGAAATTTCCACTTGTAAAAATAATGGCATCGGTTTTAATATTTTCAAAAAGCATATAATGAAATGGCATATATGGCAAGAGTGCCCCAATAGAAAATAAGCCATTACTAACACTTTCAGGGAATTTTTTCTTTTCTTTTAGAATTACTACAGGACGCTGCCACGATTGTAGGTATTTTAACTCTTCCTCATTCGTAAAACAATACTCGTTAACTTTTTTGATATTGCGGAACATAACGGCGAGAGGTTTGCCTTCTCTGTTTTTAAGTTGTCGTAATCGGAGGATGGTTTTATTATTAAAAGCATCACATGCAATAAAAAAACCACCAACTCCCTTAACGGCAATTATTTTTCCGTTATCGATTAATTGTGTGCTTGTATTGATAATTTGATCAAGGTTTATTATTGCATTTCCGTTTAAGATCATTTTATATACAGGACCACAGTTGTTGCAAGCTATTGGTTGTGCATGGAACCTTCTGTCGTCAACATTCCCATATTCCTTTTGACAGGTATTACACATATTAAACGTATTCATAGTTGTTTGGGAGCGGTCGTAGGGTAGGTCTTTAATAATAGAAAAACGTGGACCGCAATTGGTACAGTTTATTAGCGGGTAGCTAATCCGGTGTTGTTGAGTTTTCAAATCATCGAGGCATTTCCGGCATACAGCAATATCAGGTCCTATTTGGGTTAATTCCTGTGATTCTTTTTTCGATTCGCTTTGAATAATTCTGAATCCATTTGCTGAATTGTTCTGAATTTCCAAAAAAGACAAATCATATATTGAAGCTGTTTCAGGTACTTGTTCTTTTATCTGGTTTATAAATTTAGTAATTGATGAATATTTGCCGGAAGCATTAATAATTACACCTTTATCACAGTTCTTTACCCAACCTGAGATTTGATTTGATTTCGCGAGCCTGTAAATAAAAGGGCGGAATCCTACTCCCTGTACC
>JABMQB010000699.1 GCA_013203525.1 Mariniphaga sp. | reverse complement strand
TATAATTACTGAATTTGCTGAGTCATTTTCAAAAAAAGAACCCGCTAATAAATCATTAAATGGGGGGAAATATTTCATCTCAACCGGTATGCCACGCACATTGGCGTTAGTAGTTTTTTCCAGAGTATTTGTTTTTGCAGGGAAAACAATTTCAGGAAATGCTAAAGTAACATCATCAATATTCCTGATTATATTTAATGCTGAATCATTCAATGGCACTGAACTTTGAAGTTTTTTGGTTGCAATTTCTGTTAAATTGCCTTCAGTAATGTTATCCAGGTTGATATTTACTGATGTAACAGTAAGGCTGGTAAAGAGGTCATTTTCCTCAATGGCATCAGTAATATTTTTTTGCATGCCTGTGCCAAATGAAACCATTGAAACCAGCGCACCGATACCAATAACAACTCCAAGAGTTGTAAGTACTGCCCGTAGTTTTGCCTGCCATAAATTTGTTATGGCGAACAATATCATTTCACCCAGTTTCATTGATGTTAATTTTAATATCCACTATTTTTCCGTCTGCCAGTTGAATAATTTTATCGGAAACTTTTTCTGCGGTTTCCACATCATGAGTAACCATTAAGATAGTAATCCCCTGGTTTTTATTTAAATTGGTTAAATGCTCAATAATTTCTTCTGAGGTTGTTGAATCCAAATTGCCTGTTGGTTCATCGGTAAGAAGGACTTCCGGTGTGTTTGCAAGGGCTCTTGCAATAGCTACTCGTTGCGATTCTCCACCCGACAGTTCACCGGGTTTGTGGTTATGCCTTCCCGATAATCCAACCATTTCAATTAACTCCATGGCCTTGTGGTTCCTTATATTGTGTGAAATACCGGCTAATATTAATGGTAGTTTTATATTTTCAACGGCAGTTCGGCTTGGAATCAGGTTAAAAGACTGAAAAATCATACCAACGGAAAAACGTCGGTGAAGAGCAAGTTGTTTCCGTGACATTAAATTAAGCCTTTTGCCGTTAAAAATAATTTCGCCCGACGATGGTGTATCAAGCCCACCAATCAGGTTCATTAAAGTTGATTTACCAGAACCACTTTTTCCGACAATCGAAACATATTCACCTTTGTTTATCTCAAGTGAAGCATTATAAAGTGCATTAACAACTATATTTTTTTAGAATATATTTTCGAAAGGCGTATGGTTTTTATTAACGGCATAGAATTACGAAATCTCTTTTGCGAATTTAAGAAAACAAAACAGGAAACCATAAAATGGCTTCCTGTTGTTTTGCGCGTCTGTTACTGAAATCTTTTTTCCAGTATTTTAAATATCTTCCTTATTCTTTAGTACCGCCACTGAAGAAGCACCGGTAATGCTTAATGAATCAGGTCCGGTTTTAAGCTCCATAGATTTCTTTTCATCCAAAAAACTTGCATTTTTGTCGGTTTTATCCGAGTGTTCAAGTTTATTTTCAATAACTGGAGAGATAGAATTTTTTTTCACCAGGTCGACATTATTGCTTATTTTAAGCCCGAGGAGGTAAAAAATTGAGGATGCAATGATAATAGCCTTCATTTGTTTTCATTTTTTTATCCTGCAAGCAGGAAAGTTTTCTGTTTCTGTTTAATTTTCGGAATTAAAGTACAATTTAACTTGAAACAAAGGAAAATTTATCTGTGAAAAGCTTTAAAAAATCTACCAACGTATATTATAGGTCTGCAAACAACTTTGTAGAAATTGCTAAATGAGGGTTATCAAAAGAATTATTTTTGTTTTTGATGAAATCATCAAAAAATAAAAAACTAATTTTATAGAAATTAATTAACCTGATTATGATGAAAAAGTATATTATTTTGTTGGTTGTGATATTTATTGCAATAAACCTTTCAGCACAGGAATTATCCTTTAAAATGGAAGAATTAACAGCTCCTGATTTTATTAAAGCAGTTGATAAGAGTTCGAAAACCTGTATTATCCCGATAGGAGTATTTGAAAAACACGGACCGCATCTTCCATTGGGAACCGATCTTTATATGTCAAGGGAATATACATTAAGGGCTGTGGTTGAAGAATATGCGGTTGTTTTTCCATGGTATTATTTTAGTCAGATAAATGAAGCAAAACATCAGCCTGGTACAATTGCATATAGCCCTGAGTTGATTTGGAAGGTACTTCAGGAAACATTGGATGAGCTTAGTAGAAACGGTTTTGAAAAGATAATCATTGTAAACGGCCATGGAGGTAATAATGCGTTTCTGAATTATTTTGGGATGGCACAACTTTCTGAACCCAGAGATTATGCTTTATATTGGTTTCGCCCGGAAGGTAACTCGGAAGTCAGGAGGAAAGTCAGAGAAATGACTCAAAATGACCAATATGACCAACATGCCGGTAACAGTGAAACTTCGGTTATGCTGGCAGCTCATCCCGAGGTTGTATATCAGGAAAGGGCAGGTGAGCAATCAGGAGTTGACCTTGACAGGATAAAACACCTTCCGTTTGATTATACTGGTATATGGTGGTATGCCAGTTTTCCGAACCACTATGGTGGCGATGGGGCAAAATCATCGGCCGAAGCCGGGGAGTTGCTTATAAACTCTACAGTAAAGCAATTGGTAGAAATGATTAAGGCTGTAAAAAATGATACGGCTGTGCCAGAATTACAAAAGCAATTTTATAACGAATCTGCAAATCCATTAAAAACAAAACAATAAGTTAAAATGGAGAAACGATATTAAATTACTTTCTCCTGGATTTCATCAACAATACCGTATTCAACTGATTCATTGGCCGACATCCAATGATCCCGGTTAAAATCTTGTTTGATTCGTTCAATGGGTTGCCCGCAATTTTCTGACAGGATTTTTGCACCAAGGTTTTTAGTTTTTATAATTTCATTCATTTGAATCTCAATATCAGATACTGCACCACCTGCACCTCCGCTTGGTTGGTGAATCATAACACGGGCATTTGGCAATACAAATCGTCTGCCTTTTTCGCCTGCTGAAAGTAAAATGGCACCCATAGATGCTGCAAGGCCTGAACAGACCGTGGAGACCGGGCTTGAAATACTTTTCATAGTATCGTAAATAGAAAATCCCGATGTAATGTACCCTCCGGGGCTGTTTATTATTAGTTGAATTTCCTTGCCCGGTGCAAGTAATTCCAGATATAACAACCTGTCAACTACGTGTTTTGCCGAATTATCATCAACCTGCCCCCAAAGGAATACTTTTCGTTCACTGAGAATTTTTGAGTCAATTATGTCTTGAAGCCGTTCGTTGTTTTCCATTTTTATTTATTGTTTTTTATTCAAAAGTAATACTATCTCTAGAATGACCAATTATCCGGGGTAAATCATTCTTTTTCTTTTCAGAATTTCTTAATGTGTTTTATTAATAATCCTTTGATTTATCGTTTATAGGCAGGTCAATCCTTATTTTTAATCAAATAATTCCTCGTGGCTTGTCGCGGTGTTTCCTTATACTCTCTCCTAATTTAGGGGAGATGTCAGTCGAATGACTGACAGTGGGCTGAAAATAAAGTTGGCGAAACCAGCCTGCCGGCTGGCAGGTACCCCTTGGCTCTACCACGGGGATAGTCAACTTTAAGAATTTTCTTTATTTGCTTAACAAAACCTAAAGTTAGCTAACATTGTTTTTTTTATAATTCCTTGCTATTTGTGCAAAATGTGCCTTACAAAAGGAAGTTTGATACCTTGTCTGCTTGCATCAGGTTCGTTCATTATAAATTGAGAAAATGAATTTCCGGTAAAAGGAATAGCTAAACAATTTATAGGTTCAGGTATAAAATAGTTTGTTTCTTAAAACCATAAATTATTGTTTCTTTGCAGCCGGTAAAATGAATTGGATGGAAAAGAAAAGAGTGAATGTAATAACCATGGGTTGTTCGAAAAACCTGGTTGATTCAGAGGTGTTACTTAACCAGTTGGAAAAGGGGAAGTTCGAAGTAGCACACGATTCAAACGAAACAGGTTTTGATGCAGTTTTTATTAATACCTGTGGTTTTATTGGCGATGCGAAACAGGAATCGATTGATACCATTTTACAATATGCCGAAGCCCGAGAACGTGGCGAAATCGGGAAACTTTATGTGATGGGCTGTATGTCGGAGCGCTATCAGAATGACCTTGAAAAAGAAATACCTGAGGTTGATAAATACTTTGGAAAGTTTGATATGAAAGCAATGGTTGATGAGCTAAAAGTAACCTACCATCCTGAATATATTTACGAACGAAAAAATACTACTCCATCGCATTTTGCCTACCTGAAAATATCTGAAGGGTGTAAC
>JABMQB010000698.1 GCA_013203525.1 Mariniphaga sp. | reverse complement strand
CTGAATAGTGCCATATTTTAGTATTGAGTGCCGAGTAATTAGTTCTTAGTACTCAGTAATTTTTTTATCAAATCAACAAATTCAATGATCTCCTGTTCAGTTGTATCAAATGAAGTCATCCATCGAACTTCAGAAGCCATCTCATCCCAAACGTAAAAAAAGAATTTCTTTTGCAGTGGTTCAATAATTTCCCGGGGAACAACAGCAAATATTCCGTTAGCTTCCACATTCTGGGTTATTTTGATTTCGGGTATTTTTTTTATTTCCGTTTCAAGAAGTTTTGCCATCCGGTTTGCATGGGCAGCTGTATCATTCCATAATTCGTTTTCGAAATAAGCTAAAAACTGAGCTCCCACAAAGCGCATCTTTGAATAAAGCTGCATACTTTGTTTGCGTATATATTTTGTATTTTTTGCAAGTTCAGGATTAAAAAACAGCACCGATTCTCCCATCATCATTCCATTTTTTGTTCCGCCAAACGAGAGAATATCCACACCACAATCTTTTGTAAATGTTTTAAACGACATATTTAAAGCAATTGCTGCATTGGCAATCCTTGCTCCATCCATGTGAAGGAGCATATTGTTTTTATGAGCCAGGTTAGCAAGGGCTTTAATCTCATTTGGTGTGTAAACCGTGCCTAGTTCTGTTACCTGTGAAATGGAAATAACCGCCGGTTGTGAGTGATGTTCAAAATCAAAACCTTTTAAATGATGTTTTATTGCATCGGGAGTAATTTTACCATTTACCGATTGAACCGGCAGTAATTTACATCCTGTAAACTTTTCAGGCGCGCCGCATTCATCCTCTTCAATATGCGAAGTGTCGGCACAAATAACCGAATGCCAGCTTTGTGTCACCGTTGATAAACTCAGCACATTAGCTCCTGTTCCGTTAAAAACAAAAAAGACTTCGGTTTTTTCTCCAAATTCTTTTTTAAAAATTGCAATAGCTTTTTCCGTATATGGGTCATCGCCATAACCTACTACATGCCCTTTATTGGCAGTTTCCATGGCCTTGAAAATTGCAGGATGCACACCTGCATTATTATCGCTTGCAAATCCCTTTATGTTGTAATAAATTCTTTGTAACTTTTACCCATAAAGTAAGGAAAAACTATCAACTAAATAAAATGGAAAATAATTTATCTCTTCCCGAAAAACTCTTCCTGTTATGTATTAAACCAAATAAAGGTGGTCTGGTTGGTGGAGGAGCCTTTCCGGTGCAATACTCAATAATAGCATCGATTATAAAAGAGCTTGAATTGCAGGGGAATATAAGAATTGATAATAATTATATTGAAATAAAATCATTTAAAAACGATGATCCGCTATATGAGTTTGTTTTATCGAAGTTTAAGAAATTTGACAAACCCTTAAAAATACCCCGATGGTTTAACCGCTTGTATTATTCCCTAAAACATATAAAAGGTGAATTAAAATCGCGTTTGATTGATAAACGATTGATCAGAATTGAAAGCAGAAAATTTTTATTTTTTAAATATAAAAACACATGTTTGCTTGAGAAATCTCTTGTGCGCGAAATGGTAGATAAGGTAAGCAACAGTATTTATAGAGGGAAAGTTGAAAATGACTGGAAATTTATTGTTTCGGTTGTTGAACCTGCCGGATTGTTATCGCGTATATTCCCTGAACGACAAAGCCGGAAAAATGCACGAAGGCGTTTAAAACAAATGAAATTAGATTGTGACATAACTGTTGCCTTAAAAAAAGCCATTGCAGGTACACGTGCTGCTCTGGCGTCGTAAGTTATTAAAACTGAAACCATGTTTAAAAAGATTCTTTTATATGTGTCCGGACCGGGAATGATTTTCTACCTCGGTGTGGTTTTATTTATCCATTTGTTTACCGATAAAAATCTGATATTGTGGATGATCCCGGCAATAGTGGTGTTTTTTGTTATTTTTCTACCGGTTTATTCGATTGAAAATTTTAAAAACCAGGATAAAAAATCGCGTGAGAAAAAAGGCGATATCCGGTTTTCTGAAAAGTATAAACGGACCGAGTGGGAGGGTGGCAATATTCATGGGAAAGTACTAAGCAAAAAAGACCGTCCGGGATTTATGGAAAAGAGAAAATAAATTTATTCCTTCTCTTTTTTAAGTCCCAGAAAATTAACTATAATAAATCCAAAGAATAAAATAAAAAATACACAAACAACAATCCATTCGGTAGATAAATTTGGTTCTTTTCCCTGGTAAATGTCAAACAATGATAATACAGCAGGTACAGAATAAATCAGTAGGATAACTGCATAACTTGCTCGTAAAATTTTCATTGCTTAGGTTTTAATTTTTCTTCAATTTGTCAGACTTTGCCAGTATTACTTTTTCTTCGTTTGGTTTTATAGAATAAAGAACATAGGAT
>JABMQB010000697.1 GCA_013203525.1 Mariniphaga sp. | reverse complement strand
CCACGCATTCTAATATTTCTTTTTCAGTTTCGATACATTTAATCCCAATTGCAGCATTGGCAATAACAACATTGTTTTGTGCTGCTGTTCCGTTGCCAGATAAAATCTCAGTAAATATTTTAGCGGCATCCTCCACTTTATTTCCACCGTAAAGTTCATTTGGCGTTATATTTTGAAAACCAAAATCGGCAGGAGATAGTATTTCTTCCGAGGTATTGGAAGCACACCTGATATTATCGGTAAGGGAAATTTCATCGTAACCATCAAGGCTATTTATTATATTATAATAAATGCCTGACGATTTGTAAACCTCCTTATATAAGTTAAATACTTCGAGGTTGTATACACCAATTAATTGATATTTAGGGAAAGATGGATTTATCATTGGTCCAAGGATATTAAAAAATGTTTTCACCTTTAAAGCCTTCCGCACGGGTGCAATATGTTTCATGGCCGGATGGAAAAGCGGGGCATGCAGAAAACAGATTCCCGCTTTTTCAAGGTTGGTTTCTAATTTGGCTTTATCGTTACTAAATTTATAACCCAGGTATTCAAGAACATTGGAAGAACCACTGGTTGATGAAACTGCATAATTACCATGTTTTGTAACCTTGTATCCAGCTCCTGCAATTATAAATGATGCAAGAGTTGAAATATTAAAAGTGTTTTTCCCGTCACCACCTGTTCCAACAATGTCGATGGCATTATAAGCTGATAGGTCGATTGCAAGGCAAAGTTCAAGCATAGCTTCCCGAAATCCTGCAAGTTCTTCAGGCGAAACAGAACGCATTCGATAAACTGTAAGCAGAGATGCCAATTCAACTTCGGAATGAGATCCATTGCCAACAGCAATTAACACATCTTTTGCTTTTTCACGGTTTAAATGATTTCCTTCAAATAAATAAGTTAATATATCCTTCATAATTTCTGGATTAGCTGTTTAACCAGTTTTTAATTATTTCATTACCATTTGGAGTTAATACCGATTCAGGGTGGTATTGTACTCCCTGTAGGTCATATTCTTTGTGTTTCATCGACATAACCTGTCCTTTGTCATCAAGTGCGGTTACTTCAAAACATTCAGGCAATCCAACTGAATCAACTATCCAGGAGTGGTATCGGCCTGCTTCAAAAACATCGGCAATATTTTCATAAAGGCAGGTATTCCGGCTGGTAATCTTTACCGGAGTAGCTATCCCGTGTAGAACTTTACTCATATTTAAAAGCCTGGCTCCAAATACTTCTCCAATGGCTTGATGCCCAAGGCAAACTCCTAAAATACTTTTAGTAGGTGCATATGCTTTAATAATGTCTAGTAACAAGCCAGCCTCAACAGGAATTCCGGGACCCGGTGAAAGTACAATTTTATCATATTCCTGAAGTTCATTAATTGTTACTTCATCATTACGTTTTACGGTGACCGGCAAACCTGATATTTTTTTGATGGCATGAACCAGGTTGTAAGTAAACGAATCGTAGTTGTCGATAACTATAATTTTCATAATCAGTAATTTAACGTATGGTTTTGGCTAAAATAATGGCTTTTTTTAATGCAGCTAATTTATTATTTACTTCCTGCAATTCATTTTCTTCGATTGAGCCTGCCACAATCCCGGCTCCTGCCTGATAGAATAGTTTATTGCTTTTACTGAGGAATGAGCGGATCATAATTGCATGGTTTAGTGTTCGGCCGAAACCAAGATAACCAATGCATCCACCGTAATAGCCACGATTTTGGTTCTCATAATGATCTATTAATTGCATAGCACGGTGTTTTGGTGCACCTGAAAGTGTTCCCGCCGGAAAGGTTTCACCTAATACTTTTATCAGGTTGGTTTCATCAGTAATTTCTCCTGATACCTGAGAAACTAAGTGGATTACATGTGAAAAAAATTGCACTTCACGATTGGTTTCAACTTTAACATTTTCAGCATTTCTGCTCAAGTCATTCCGGGCCAGGTCAACAAGCATTATATGCTCTGAATTTTCTTTTGGGTCATTGCATAATTGTTCGGCAAGTTCCTTATCTCGCTCATCATTTCCTGTTCGTTTGAAAGTACCGGCAATTGGGTGGATGTATGCCTTATTATTTTTTACACGAAGTTCTGCTTCGGGGCTTGATCCAAAAATCCGGTACGTGCCATAATCAAAATAAAATAGGTAAGGAGAGGGATTGATTGACCGGAGTGCCCGATAAACATTAAAATCATCTCCATTAAAAGCTTGTTTGAACTGGCGGCTCATTACAATTTGAAAAACATCGCCACGGTAACAATGTTCTTTTCCTTTTTTTACAAGGTATTTGTATTCATCATCTGAGATGTTTGAGGATTCTTCACCTTCCGGATTAAATGGTTCAGAAGAAAAATTCAGGTTAACCAATAGGTGGTGTACATAATCCATCTGGGAGTCCTCATCTTCAAATAGGTTTTCAATAATATGAAGTACATTTTTATGATGGTCGATGGCAACTACATATTTATAAAAACAATATTTAACTTCAGGAATATCGTATTCTTCTTTTTTTGGATTTTTTAATTCGATATTTTCAAAATAGGTGATTGCATCGTAGTTTATGTAACCATATAATCCGTTAGCCGGCAGTTTGAATTCTGAATCCTGAACATTAAACGATTTAAAATAATTATCCAGTTCCTGATCGAGTTGCTTTTCCGAACTGATGATGATTTCAGATTCTCGTTGATCCGGGGTTTTTATTTTGATTTTTCCTGAATCGGCGGTAAATGATGAAACCGGACTAAAGCAAATAAACGAGTATGCATTTTCATGTCCGCGATAATCAGAACTTTCAAGAAGGATTGATTTTGGATATAGAGACCTAAGCCGGAGGTATACACTTACCGGAGTAACTGTATCAGCTAATATCTCTTTCACATTGGTTTTGAAATGGTATGTATTCATTATTATTATTTAAAATTAT
>JABMQB010000070.1 GCA_013203525.1 Mariniphaga sp. | reverse complement strand
TGTATTAATAGTATTAATAGCATTGCTACATGGTTCTTATACCAGATAATTTGGAATAAGAATTAGGAGGATGGTTTATTATGAAAACATTGCAGTTATGCTTGAATTGGGTATATAATTCAGTATAACAATTTGAGTGTTACATTATAAATATGAGGTATATAGATGACAGTTGCACTATTTGATCGGCGCAAAATATTGCGTGATGCATTAAAGCTGGTGTTTAATTCATATAAAAATATCCATGTTGTCTGCGAATCCGGAACCGCCAATAAAACTCTTAGCTGCGTACAAAAAACACACCCCGATACAGTTATTATTGATCCAGCCCTATACAAGAACCAATTATACCGGTCCATATAATAAATGTACCAATTTACTTTTCAGATGTATATTGAAATGTTGCTTTTGATTGAATTGGTGAAAATTTACTTTGCACTGCTGAAAATTCGATTTATTTCAACAGATATATTTCACATATATAGTGACCATAACAATTTCAACAAAAAGGCTCGTGGTAAGTGCCCATCAGCGGTAAATGAAAAGAAAGGTTCTCTTTTATTCAGTACAGATATTTTCAATTCCTTCGGGAGAATAAATCTCGAGTATTTCATAAACAATGCTCCCTTTATTTTATACCGTAAAACTAATCAATCCTCTTTTCTGACTTGGTTACGCAATAGATTTTCTATTTAGATGAAGTGTCTTGCGCTGGGAGTTTTGCGGTATAAATCATCACGATTATAATCTGTCCCCCACCAATTTGGGGCAGGTTTTAAGTTAGGACCTGACTGGCCCGACCACCTAACATTATAAGGGTAGGCCATTCTTTCATAACGTCTAGTGCCGGGACATTGCCTTCATTAAAAATCTTCTTGTAGTCATATGAATTTCCTTTGAATCTATCGATTGGGTGAATTAAACTTCACCTTGAAGATTATTAATTATAGGTTAAATAAAATATCAAATATCTTAAGGATTAACGAATACAAAATTTTACACCAAAGATGCTTCTCTATTTCATTCAATATAAGGAATTAATATGACCTGAATTCAAGTGAATAAAAAGATTGATTTATGGGTTTTACTGTTAATCGTTTGGTTGGGACTCGTTTTCACGATTGTTTTTAGTTGGTCGGTAAGAAGTCAGCTAGTTGGCTCTCACAGGGCAGGATTTTTTGGTGAGCTTGCTGAAAAGGTTGCTGCATTACCAGCTAATGCATATTCGCTTTTTAAGGAAAGAACTAGTGACCCGCCATTAATAATAAAAAACCGGTGGCCGGAAATTGATCATTTTAAAAAGAATGGGGTTCTTTATTCGGGTGTTTTAAAAGATGATGGCTATTTATTATTACCTGCTTATAATAATGGTAAAGGTCAATCGACAGTCCAACTTATTAGAATAAAAGATCAAAAATTATTGCACGAATGGACACCTGATTTGTCAGAAATTAAGCGAGTTCACAAAAATTCGGACTTAAGCAATTTTCCAATTAATTTTGACGTTTCAACACCATTCAAAGCGTCAAGATTTAGGTCATTACACCCTTTACTCCTCGATGATGGCGGCATATTATATGGAAGCGGTTTATTTCTTATTAAATCAACAGTCTGTGATTCCATTGTGGTGGTAGTAAAACAATACAAACATCATTCAGCAGAAATGGCGCCAGATGGCAGCGTTTGGGTTCCAACGACAATTTATCCTACCAGTTATGACACAATAATTAGTGAGTATAGGGACGATGCTATTACAAATGTTTCTATGGATGGCAAAATACTGTTTGTTAAATCAGTATCCCAGATTTTGGAAGAGAATGGGTATCGCAGTTTATTGTTTGGGGTAGGCACAATTGAAACTGATCCAATCCATTTAAATGATATCCAACCAGCGTTTTATTCATCGAAATATTGGAAAAAAGACGACTTGCTTATAAGCATCAGAAATAAAAGTACAATTTTCCTATATCGACCCAAAATAAATAAAATAATTTGGCTTAAAACAGGGCCATGGCTCCACCAGCATGATGTTGATTTTATTGGAAATT
>JABMQB010000696.1 GCA_013203525.1 Mariniphaga sp. | reverse complement strand
GCATAACGCACAACGCTACCGCCATTTCCTCCATAACCGTCACCAGAGCTGCCGACTTGATTTGTAGTTGCACTTGACAAACTAATGTTGGTTCCTATATTAACTTTTTTTGATAATTCACTATTAACGCTTGTTCTAAATGAAAATCTATCATATCCCGAGTTGAGTATAATTCCTTCCTGATAAAAGTAATTTCCGGAAACAAGGTAGTTTATATTCTTGCCGCCACCACTTACACTTAAATCAGCAGATGTTATAATAGCAGGCCTGAATATCTCTTTCCACCAGTTTGTATTTGGCATAGTATCAGCCATTCCAGTTGTAATAAGCGATCTTCCATCATTTGTAGCAGCCTCGTTAAATATTTCAATATATTGATCTTTGTTACACATTTCTGTTAAGTTGCTTACTACTTGCAAACCGGTGTATGTATTAAAGTTAATACTCATACTACCTTCTTTCCCCTTTTTTGTTGTTATCAGTATGACGCCATTTGATGCTCTTGAACCAAAAATGGAAGATGATGCTGCATCTTTCAAAATGGAAATAGATTCAATATCTGAAGGAGATACTGTATTAGCATCTTTGGTAGGAACGCCATCAATAATATACAGAGGGGAATTGTTATTAATGGTTCCGGTTCCCCTGATTCGAATTGATGTACCTGTGCCAGGCGCACCAGTATTTTGAGTGACACTTACACCTGTTGCTTTTCCTTGTAGTGCCTCAGATACATTTGAGACGGGTAAAGCGGATATCTCTTTTGAGTTAACAACAGATACTGCGCCAATTATATCTGTTTGTTTCTTTATTCCATAACCAATGGCAACTACTTCGTCCAAAGCAAAGGAAGCCATTTGCATGATAATATTTATTTCGGTGCGACCATTGATGGGTTGAATAACTTTCTCAAAACCAATATAAGAAAAAACAAGCGTATCGTTAAGATTTTCAACCTCAAGCTCATAAATTCCATCTAAGTTTGTAATAGTACCGATTGTTGTTCCTTTAATCATGACAGTAACACCTATAAGTGTTTCCCCTGTATTATCAGTAACACACCCCTTCACTATTGTTTCATCTTGCTGCGCTACATTATCTTTTTTTGTCGTGATTACGATGTGGTCCTTAATAATCTTGAAACTTAACCCGGTACCTTCCAGCGCTTGAGCTAAAAGCTTACTCATATCGGTTTGATTTTGATCAATGGTGATTTTTCTATTTACATCAACATGGTCATTTTGATAAAATATTTTGTATTTACCTTGGTTTTCAATATACTGAAATAGTTCCTGAAGTGTTTTAATATTATCAGCTTCCGATTCCTGGGCAAATGAAATTACTGATAAGAAAACAAAGCAAAAAATAAAACTTAAAAGTAATAGGTGTCGATATGATAAGTTTGCTAAAGAATAAATATTATTCATAATTAGTTATTTAATTAACAGCTTATTTTATAACTATGGTATCATTTAAAATTTCATATTCAAAAGGTGTTGTATATTTTATAACTCCTAGTATAGTGTTAATATCGTCATCAGTAGTAAATGTGCCTGTGTACTTACAATTTTCAACTTCCTTATTTTGTAAATTAAAAATCACATTATGAGAGCGCTCCAGTTTTCGTAAAATATCAGTAAACCGTTGATTTCTAAACATAATTTTTCCATTCTTCCATGATGAGTAAGATTGGATATTTGCTGATTCAAATATTTTTGCCTGTTTAGTATTCCTTATCAGAAGGTAGGTTTGGTTTACTTCCAGTTCTACTGCTTCTTCATTGTTATATGAAACTGAAATTTTGCCTCGTTCAAGTGAAGCCCTAAAAATGTTTTCGTTAGGATAAGCATAAACATTAAAGGCTGTTCCCAGAACTGTTACATCGTTTTCCTGAGTATGGACGATAAAGGGCATTTTTGCATTATGTTTAACATCAAAGCAGGCTTCTCCTTCAAGAAAAACTTCCCGCTGTTCTCTACTAAGGCAGTTGTCGTATTTTAATTTCGAATCGGAGTTGATAAAGACTAAAGTACCATCAGAGAGCAAGATTTTTTTAATCTCCCCTTTTGGTACAATAACCTCGTGATAATCCACAACTTCCTCACATTTAGGGATTAAAGTGAAATAGTAGATTACACTTAAAAAAAACAGCAATAAACTGGCAGCGGCTGCATATTGCCATATTTTCCTTTTGAAAACAGTCCTTTTCTTTACAGGGGGTTTGATTTCGCTTAAATTAAGCCTGTCTCTTAATTTAAGCCATTCACCTACTACAAAATCGCTTGAAAGCTCTTTCTTATTAAAGCGCAAATGGCGAATAAGCAGTTTTGCCTCTTTAGCAGTCTGTTTATTCTTTGGGTTGCCCAAAAGCCATTCTTCCCACTTTGTTACATCATCTTGGTTTTTATTGGTGGCAAAATTGATGAAAGAATCATCACAAACGAAATCATCAATTTCGTAATCATTGCAGTGTGTGTTTTTGCCATTCATACTAATAAAGAGCAGAAACTGCGCATTTCATACTCATATTATTATGATAAATTTCAGGGGCAGGCTATAACAGGTACTATATCAGTACATTAAAAATAGACAATTTGCTCTGTTTTTTCT
>JABMQB010000695.1 GCA_013203525.1 Mariniphaga sp. | reverse complement strand
GATTACCTGGTTGTCCATGCTCTCCCGGAGGACCTGGTTGGCCATCCTCTCCCGGAGCACCTGATGGTCCGGTTTCACCCGGATCACCTTTGTCTCCCTTGGGTCCCTGTATACCACTGCCACCTCCCCCGGGAAGGAATTCTTCAGTAATAGCTCCATCTGAATTAACTTTTACGATCTGTCCATCCGGAGTAATTTTAATGCCACCGGTTGAAGTTGGAATAAAAATTCCTCCCTTAAAGGTTTCAAGCCCGGCATGTTCTGATGTTCCATCTGGATTTATCTTGAATAAAGTTAATGTATCAGATCCAAAAATATCAATTGTGACATTTATTAAGCTAATTGTTCCATCAGTATCTATATTAACTTGTGGCCCATAAGATTCACCACCAATTGAAATGCCCCCATAAAAATGTTCCCTTCCAAAATGCTCTGAGGTTCCATCTGGGTAAAAGGATGTTACTGGTTCAAAGTCAGGACCATATATAATCAAGGAACCATCGGCGCCAATTTCAACTCCTGAGTGCTTTGCTGTATCATAAACTGTAATACCACGTGTAAAAAGTTCTTCGCCCGTGTGATATGAAGTGCCATCACTAAAAATGGCGGAAATAGTATCTCCTTTAGGATTCACCATAATGATATCTCCATCTGCATTAATTATAACATTTGTACTGTCCTTATTTCCAATTACAATACCTCCCTCATATGTTTCAAGGCCCTTATGGTAAGAAGTGCCATCATTATTAAAGGCTGTAAGTGTGTCACCATTTGAACCAAGCATAATTATACTTCCATCCGGAGTTAATTTTAATTCACCTGTAGTAGTAAAAGGCCATATGCCTTTTGACCACGGGATTGAGATTCCTCCTTCAAAAGTTTCGAGTCCGTAATGATTGGAAGTACCATCTGGATTAAATGTTACTAGAGGCTCCCATGAACCAAATATAAGACCTGGTTTCCAGCCAATTACCTCTATTTTCCCATTCGAGCCTATTCTCACATGGGTGCTGTCTTTGTTTCCAATAACAATACCTCCTTCAAAGTGCTCTTGCCCTTTATGCCAGGAAGTTCCATCAGATCGAAAAATTGTTGAGGGTACACCTGTTGTATCGTAAACAGTTATTGTTCCATCTGGATCAATATCAACACCACCTGTTGAATCTGATGTAACAATGATGCCCTTTTCAAATACTTCCCAGCCTTTATGCCATGAGTCGCCTGTTTTGGCATCGACCCACATTACAATATTACCAGCCGAATCCCTGACAATTAAGTCCTCTCCCGGATCACCTGCTCCTCCCGGTAGACCCGGTAACCCATTTAACCCATCTTTCCCATCTTTTCCAGGAGGACCGGGATTACCTGGCCAACCCCACCACCAGAAATTCCAGGCTACTTTATTTATTACATGGACAAATGAATCAAGGCGTATTGCCTTTACGATTTTATCATCAAACGATTCGTGGACAAGGACATATTCAAGGGTGTCAACTTCTGGGACTTCTGCTATCCTTAATTTCCCTTCAATATCGAGTTTTGCCTTGGGAAGCAGGGTTCCTATTCCAACACTTCCTTCAAATGGAAATATATTGTCTTCACCATACACAGCCCGGGCTGCAATACTGTATGTTGCAGGATTTAATGGTAAGCGTGGCTGTAATTCATTATCGGCACCAATTTTAACGCCTACATAAAATTGCCGGTCGAACTTAATATTTATTGCAGCAGTTTCCCCCATAATTAAGTTTAATAATCCGTCTTGTACAGACACTTGTTGGATTTCAGTCCAAACCGGAATTACAGCTGCTGCAAAATCATAAAGTGAAACTGTAATCGAATAGTTCCCATTGGCTACTGGGTCACCGTTGTTGTCAGTCAGTAGCATTTGGAGTGTAGGAGTTTTTGGAATTTGTGAGAATCCCAAAAAGCTTATGCACATTAATATTATCATTATGTACATAAAACGGGAAAAGTAATTTTTTTTCATAGTTTTAAATTTTATCATAGTTTATTAATTATCTGTTTTTGTTTAGATTGATTTATGGTTTTTTAAAAGAAGTCTTACCAGTTGCCACAAAATATGAATTGGAAATTTCCTGTTTTGGTAATCAGATTATCTTAATTGACCATAAACTTTTCAATTGATAATTTATTATTCCACAGATTTCTATCGTTATTATTTTGAGACATTCCAATTAAAAAGCTTAAGTCATCATACGATGAATTTTTTTTGTGTACTTGTATTCTCAAATTATCATCCTGACAGCACATTATTTTCAATATTGATAGAAATTTAAATAAAATTATTTTAAAATGCAACTAAACAAGTAGTATTGAATATCGAACAATGGTAATAATGAGTTTGAATAGAAAACCTGTTTACTTGTAAGAGTTAAAATATTTATAAGTGAACTGTTATATTTTATGATCCTGAATTAAAGAATCTTAATTCTGTTAAATACTAAATAATAATATTTTATAGAGATTATTTATTTTCTAATTGCGGCATATTAAACCGTTCAATTTCAGCTGGAGTATGTTCTTTTTTGAAAATTCCCTCAATTGGTTTTACAATTTCAGGATACTTGTGGGCAATATTAATTTGTTCTTTTATATCATCTTCCAAATTATAAAGTTGAACTTGCATACTATCTTTTAATATGTTTTTACGGATACCTTTCCATTTCCCCATTCTTACAGCTTGCTGTCCACCTGATTCAGGAAATTCCCAGTATAGAAATTTATGTTCTTTCTGATTATCTTTTCCAAGAAGAGTTGGAAGAAAGCTTATTCCATCAATATTATTTGGAGGTTCAGAATTAACCAGCTCGCAAAGAGTAGGCAGAACATCGTAAAATGCAGATATCAGATTTGATTCAGTTGCTGGCTCTATTTTTCCGGGCCAGTGGGCAATCATAGGAACTCTGATTCCGCCTTCATTTACACTTCCCTTTGCCCATCCACGCTCACTTTTAAATGGTTTAGCACTATCGAACCATGGCGAGTCGGCACCACCACTGTATGTTGGTCCATTATCGCTGCTAAAAATAATCAGTGTATTTTCATACAAGCCAAGCTCTTTTAAAGTTGCTACTATTTCTCCAACCTGTTCATCCATATAAGAAACCATAGCCGCATAACAGGCATGAGGATATCGATGAGGGAAATATCCCCTGCTTCCATCGTACGGCTTTTCATCGCCAAATTTTTCAATATAATAATCAATCCATTTTTTCGGTGCCTGAAGTGGATTATGTGGAATGGGGTTGGCATAATACATAAAAAAAGGTTGCTCCTTATTTTCAGTTATAAAATTGATGACTTCATTTTGCATTAACTCTGAAGCATAATCAGTTAACCAGAAATCAGAATAAGAATCCGAATTATACAAATCAGCATCATCAGAAAGTTTGGTTTGGGGAGGAACCAATTTATTATTTAGCAAAATTTTGGTAGTATCTTTCCATAAATGAACAGGGAAAAATGTGTGTGCCTGTCGTTGGCAGTTGTATCCATAAAAAAAATCGAATCCTTGCTTATTTGGAATTCCTTCAGTTAAAGGGGCACCCAATCCCCATTTACCTACAATTCCGGTTTTATATCCTGCCTTCTGCAAGATACTACCAATTGTTACCGTTCCTGGTTTTAAAGGCCGTTGCCCCTCGAGGTTTGGATCGTTGGCCATGGCTTCAAAATTCCATACATCTCCACGTGAAGCCCATTCATCGTTTCCACGGATTTGAGCATGCCCTGAATGTTTCCCGGTTAATAATACACAACGCGAAGGCGCGCAAACAGGCGCTCCGGCATAGTGCTGTGTGAATCGCATTCCGTTTTCAGCCAAAGCATCAATATTTGGTGTTTCTATTTTTTCCTGCCCGTAGCAGCCTAATTCAGAATAACCCAGGTCATCTGCTAATATGTAAATTATATTTGGGCTTTGTTCGATATCCTTTTTTGCACATGAGTGAAAAAGCAATATGAATGAAATACTGATGAAGATTATTCTTTTCATTTCGACATTGGATATTACAATTAATTAGTTTTTTGAGATAAATCAGCACAAACCAATTCCTTGTCGTTTCTGATAAAAACATGCTTATTTGCAAATGCAGGATGCGCCCATGTAACGCCACGTGGTAATTGTTTTTTTGTAGGTTCAATCAGTTTTGCCCGGCTTATTTCATTAAATCCTTTTGATGATAACTCAGAAATAATTAATTCACCTTGTTCGTTAAACATCCAGGTTTTATTCCCATTCTGAATAAAATGAATATTTGCCCAACGTTCGCGTTTAACTGCGGTTTGATCTTCCCAAATCCTTTCGCCGGTTAAAAGTTCAAGGCAACGCAATTCGCCATAACTGTCAACACCATAAATAAAATCATCAATAATAACAGGTGTATTCATTACACAGTGCAGGGCATCGGTTTTTTGTTCGCTTTCACCGGTTCGCTGCCAAACTATTTTTGCTGAAGTATAATTGTTTTCCAGTTTTATTAGCATAGATCCGCTATAAAAACAACTGACGAATACGTAGTCTTTATATAAAACCGGAGTAGCGATTCCCATACCTGATCCTAACTTCCAGGGAATTCTCCAATGTATATTACCTGTTTCCAAATCCAATCCTGCCAAACTATCCTCTGTCCATACAACCACAACATTATTTCCATTTTTCTTAATTAATATAGGTGCTGAATAGGCTGCGATGTCATTCAAATTTCGCCATAATTCTGATCCGGTATTTTTATTCAATGCAATTACACAAGCATTGTCGCTTCCACTTATTTGAATAATAATCTTTTCGTTAACGATTAAAGGTGCTGCAGAGATTCCCCAAATTGGCATTCTTATTTCAAGTTCTTTGTTTAGGTCTCTTTCCCAAAAAAGTTTTCCATTTTCTGCATCTAAACATATAAGGTTTCCCATTGTTCCGAGTGAAAAAGTTTTGCCATCGCTAATTACCACTGAAGCCCGTGGCCCGGCCGGGTAACCAACTCCTTCATAAATACATTCATAAGAGTATTCCCATATTTTTGCACCGGTGAGCTCATCGTAACATAAAATACGTTCGAGTGATATTGATTCTTCTTTTTTATCGGTGACATAAACTTTGCCATTTGATACTGTGGGTCCTGAGTATCCTGGACCAATTGGTACCGTCCATTTTGTTTTAATTTTTTCGGAATCAAATTTTTCAACAATGCCTTTTTCACTCCAGGTTCCATCGCGATTTATTCCTCGCCAGTCGGGCCAATCCTGAGAATAACATTTTGCAGTTATAAGTATAATTAGAATACAGATAATATTTTTCATAAACTTTATATCAGAATATTTAAAATTCAAGTTTTCTACTGGTAATTTTTGGGTAATTCAAAGTGTTACTAATTCCAAGCTGCCTGGGATCCGGAGGAATAAATGTACTTTGCTTCCCTATAATCATTATTCTTCCTTCCGGATCCAGTTCAATAAATGCGTACAGTGGATCGCGGTATGGCATTGTGTATTTAAGGTTAGGATATAATTCGTTTAATTCTGAAGGAAACCGTTTCTCATATTGATATTTTTCTCCAACCCAGTTAAATGATAAGCTTCTGATTCCGATATAATGAATGCCATCAATTTCAGCATATCTGTCTTCATGGTCATGTCCACAAAAACATGCAATAACTTTTTTTCTTTCTTTGTTTGCGTCGTTAAAAATTTCCCTGAGTTTTTCTCGGTTTTTCACTCCACCCCAATGCTCAAGGCTTTGATGTGAAAATATGATTATGTAATTATTTGTTTGAGCTATGTCCTTTTTTAGCCATTCCAGTTGATTCCCGGGAATATAAGGCCGGTTTTCGGAATGGTTAAAATAGTTACCACGGCTGTAAGGAATATATTCATTTTCATTTTTAATAAAGTTGGCATCCAAAACAATAAAATGAAAATCTCCCTTGTCAAATGAATAATAGCTTCGATCCATCCCCAGGAATTGCTGGGTTACAATTTTAGGTGAAACATCTATGTCGTGGTTGCCAAGGACATGATAAGAGGAGCCATTAAATGAATTCCAGATTTTTAAAAATGGCTGGTTTATATCGAATGGAAGGCAAAAGTCACCCAGCTCAATAATAAAATCCACATCTTTCTTTTCGGCAGCTTCAATAAATAATTCTAACCTGATTTTTGCATCGTGAATTATATCATTATGGGCATCACTGAAAACAGCAAATTTTATTGTATCCTCTTTTGAACAAGCAAAAAAGAGAAGTGATAAAATAATTAAAGTAATCAGTCGATTCATTTTGTGAAATTAAACAGAGGTAAAATTAATGAATAATTACAAAACTTAAAGAAAGTTGTGCAAGTCATATTAAAGAATAGAAATTTGTATTTTGGCTGAAATCAAAATAATTTCATTATGGGTATTGAGAAAGATTTTTTAATGCGTCAAATGATGATGCTGTTTGAAGCTATTCAGAAAATCCTGTGGCATAGGAAGAGGGGAGAAGATGAAGAGGCACACGACCAAATTGAATATTTTTACAGTTGCCTAAAAATTGACAAGGAAGTTTCTGAGTTGAGCATTAGTGAGTTGGTTGAATTTCTTGAAAAGGAAAAACGACTTACCAACGAACAAATAGAAATGGTAGCTTTTGTTTTAAAGGAACAGGGTGAATTAGCTAAAAAGGAGGAACAACAAATTGATTTTTTCAGAAAATCTTTTTTTCTCCTTGAAAAAGTTGATCATGAAAGCCTTTCATTTTCAATGGACCGTCAAATGAAACTTGCAGAATTGAGGGAATATTTGAATTAGGTTTAAGGATTTATTTGTATCACAGGAAAAATAATGCAACTCCTCCTACAGTAATTATCGCTCCTATTATTTCTTTCCAATTTATTTTTTCCTTAAAAAAGATAATTGCAGGTGGAATTATTAAAACCGGGACAATTGCCATTAAAGTAGCAGCAATTCCGGCTTCGGTATTTTGAACTGCCAATAATGAGAAAGAGACACCCAGGAAAGGACCGAAAAAAGCTCCTAAAGTTATTCGTTTCATAGCGGGTCGGTTTTTTAAAGCTGCCCAAACCCGAGGCCATCGTTTTAAAAAGAAAAACAGGATTATAAATCCGGCAAGGCCTGCCAATACCCTGATTTGGGAGGCCGAGAATGCATCATAGTCACCCATTCCTTTTTTACTAAGAACTAATCCGGTAGCCTGTCCTAACGCTCCTCCCAATGCTAAAAGAACTCCGGTTATTGAATATGCCGATTTTAATTTTCGTTTGACTTGTCCGTTTTTTTCGCTTTTTTCACGTTTTAATATAACCAGAATTATCCCGGAAAGTGTAACAAACATTCCAAGCCAATTCATTGGAGATAATATTTCACCCAAAATCAGCCAACTGATAAATGCTGTAAAAGGTGGAGTTAAGGCCATCATCAACATAGAAATTCTGGCGCCTACTGTTACAAATGCCTGGAATAATAGTAAATCACCAATTGTAAAACCTATTAACCCTGATAATGCCAGCCATTTCCAATTAAAAAGGGTAGCATCGGTAGGGAAGAAAAATCCGCGGGCGATATAACTGTATATACCGATAAAAAATATAGCCATTACCAGCCGGATAAGATTTACTGCCAATGAACCGACTTTTTTTCCGGCCGACTCAAAAGCCATGCTGGTTACTGTCCAGAATACAGCTGTCAGGATTCCTGCTATTTCTCCAAAATGATTTTGCATAAGTAGAATGGCACAAAGCTAATATTAATCATAAAAAAAGGAGCCTATTAAGGCTCCTTTCAATATATAGTCTGTAATTATTTAATCAAGTAGTTCTGAGATTTTTGCCCTAAGGTCTTCACCTCTTAAATTTTTCGCAATAATCTTACCTTGCTTATCCACAATCAGGCTTGAAGGGATAGTATTTACTGCATACAATTTTGCCGCAGCATTATTCCAATAAGCAAGATCGGAAACATGTTGCCAGGTTAAACCATCATCTTCAATTGCTTGCAACCAATCTTCTTTAGTCTGATCAAGAGAAACACCAAAAACAGTAAATCCTTTTTCACTATAATCGTTATAAACCGCTACAACATTTGGATTTTCTGCCCGGCAAGGGCCACACCAGGCTGCCCAAAAATCAACCAGGGTATATTCGTTTGCTGAGTAAACATCGGAAAAAGATAACGGATTTCCCTCAGTATCGTTTTGAGTAAAATCAGGGGCAGTCATACCAACTGCAACGGTTTTCATTTTTGCAACTCTTTCGCGT
>JABMQB010000694.1 GCA_013203525.1 Mariniphaga sp. | reverse complement strand
TTACACATTGTATGGTTGACTCCTTGTCGAGATATGGATGAAATTTTTCCTCGGTTGAGCCAAAACCAATATAATCGGGAATTGCAAGTACAAAACCTGTTGAGGAAACTGCTTCAAGAAACCGATACAATTCCCAATCTGGATTTACTGATGGGGCATTTGCATGTAATGTATTTGTTCCGTTTTGAAAACTTAATAACGGATAGGCATCCGTGCCGATTGGAATACACACCAGACCTGATGCAATAACATCTTCATCTTGAAAAGTAGTATTGTACGTGATTTTTATAACCTTAACTCCTGTAACAGATTTATCGCTAATTGTTTCTGCATCAGGATAAATTGTTTTAAGATATGCAAATACAGATTCAATTTCTATTTGAGAAATTATTTTTACTTGTTCATAGCTTACCAGATATTCATCGTTTTCTCCAGCCGGGTTCTCAACAAATAATTCATCGCACGATGATAATAATAACGATGAAAATTATATCAGCCAAAAAAACTTAAACAGATTTTTTTTCATTTCTTTTTATTTAGAGGATTGCTAATAAACCTTTAACAAAGATAATCAATAATGGTCACATTGCTTAAACGATAAAAATCATTAATTCTTATCCTTAATTTTCTTTTTCTATCCCTAATGTAATTTTTGCACTGTTAAAAATTGATTTCCACCAGTAATTCAGGATTGATCTTTCCGGATCTCGCAAATACTCAATTTGCTGGGATTCAAATACTTTTCCACGTGGATTTTTTGAATGTACCATAAAATTATTAGCCATAAAACTACTTAGTTTTGATTTTATTGTATCACCTTTCCTAAAATCTAAAACAGCTATTTTCAGGTCATAATAATCAAAAAACAATTCGCCGGTTGATTGGGTATTATTAGCATTAAATTCAAATTCAAATTGATTAACCTGCCCTCGTTCTACAGTTAGCATGGCGCTTTTTTCAACAACGCTATTAAATGTTTTCATATCAACAGGACTTAAACTTCCTTTAACAAAATGACTATATTCCGGATTATCAGGTAGAAAATTTACAATCAGGTCAATTTTGGCATTTTGTAAAACGGTCCCCTTTGCTTTAATAGTTAATTTTTTTTGCTTACGTCCAGGCACTTTTATATTTGTAATTTTTCCCAACTGTGCTGATACTTCAGTAAAATCTATAGTTACCGGATCATCTCCAAAATCAAGCAACTCAGAGTAAAGAATTGTTGATGGTTTCAAATAAACTGAATCGATTTCAAATGGCTGTTTAATATGATAAAGCATTTGCTGAGGCCATAACGGACGTTGATTTTTATTAAACGGGTATCTTTTATTTCTTAATATATCTAATTCCGTTTTTCCTATTACCAATTTCTCCCCGTTTACAATTTTTTCATCCAACCATTTATCAAAATCAAAACCAGATAGAATAGCTGAGTTGATTTTTGCGTTTACAACATCAACCTGATACACTTTTTTCCTGGCAATTTGTTCGTTTGATACAAGCGGTGAAATACGAATAGAGCGTAATTCAGCTTTATTTGTTAACGATGAATATTTAATTGTATCAATGTAAAATCCATATAGCTGGTCTGCAGATTTTCGATGATAGTTGAATGTAGTAAATTCAAATCCATCGGAATTTAGAAGCGCTTGCTTTTTTGTATCTGAACCAACTTGTATGTTTTTAATATTAATGTTAATGTTTTCTTGTTGGAGTTTTGTTTTTGCTGTGATTAAATTAATACTTGCGCCTTTAAAAATAAATTCACCTATTTCCAAAGTATTTAAGTATGGTTCAAGGTAATCGTATAAATTCAGGTCGCTAAATTTTTGAAGCCCCGATTTGTTTATCGAATCTTTCAAAGTAATAAATACCTTGGGCGAACTAAATTCAATTTTATCAAAAAAGTAATCATTGTATTCGTATGCATTTTCAATTTCAAAACCATTTAAAATAACCGAAGGTGCTGTTATATTAAACATGTTATCGGGTTGCCCGTAACGGGAAGGAATTAGGGCAAAATTCTTTAGAATTAAGGATTTTTCGTTTTTATTAAAAATCATTTCATCCAACCTTGCTTCGTGCGATTTATCTTCCAATACCAACTGAAACTCTGAAATCCGGGTATTAATATTTCCCGATTCCACACGGTTAAATTTTTCACCTTCAATTGGGGAAATATATATATCGTTTGAATTTAGGTCTAATTTAAAACTGCTGCTTTGAGAATAATTTACACCTTCCGATCGATAAGTTAAAACTTCGCCATTAGTTAGATTGAGGTTATTGATTTTTAAAGATTTTAGAAATGAAGGGAAGGGGATTGTAAATTTTTTTAAATCGAGTGCTTTCGCTTTTTCTTTTTGTGAGTAAATTTCAAATTTGGGTTCATTAAACTGAATATTATTTACATTAATAT
>JABMQB010000693.1 GCA_013203525.1 Mariniphaga sp. | reverse complement strand
TTGGAAGAAATAGATATTCCGGAACCTTCAGAATCAATGACATCAAATTTCTATGAAAAGGTTGAGGAATATAAACTAAAACGTTCAGCCAAAAGAGGTATAAAAATTTCCTGGCCTGATTTTTCTGAATTTTTTGGGATACGTTCATTTGTTTTAAAACCCGCATTTGCAGTAATCATTTTCCTTATCGGAATAATTGGCGGAATGTTGATTAATAACAACCGGCAAGCCAATAAGCTTTTGATTTCTGAATTACAAAATTCACAGAAAACCCTTATGCTGACACTTTTGGAGCAACCTTCGGCAACTGAAAGGTTAAGAGCTGTAAGTTTAACCGAAGAATTGGATAGCCCCGATGAAATGGTTACAAAAGCATTGTTTACAACTTTAAACAACGACGACAATGTTAATGTACGTTTAGCAGCGCTTGAGGCACTTTTTTCGTATTCAAATTTACCTGAAGTCAGGGAAGGGTTAATTGAATCTATATCAAATCAGGATTCTCCACTGGTTCTTATAACACTTTCAAAAGCAATGGTTATTCTACAGGAAAAGAATTCAGTTGAAAAATTGAAACAGCTTTTAAATATTGAACAGCTTGATGAAAATGTAAAAGAGAAAATTAATGAAAACATTCAAAAAATAATCTGAAAAAAGAAAGTCATGAAACAATTTTTTATAATAGTAATCGCATTGATAGTATCATTTGCTGTTAATGCACAGCAACACAAAGAAACCATAAAAAAGGAAATTATTTTTCCTGAAAGTGCAGATGCAGTATTAGTTATTGAAAACATATTTGGGGACATTCAGGTGGAAGGCTATAGTGGCGATCGGGTAGTCCTCGAAATTGACAATGAGTTTAATGCAGATACAGAGAAAGAATTGGAGGAAGCTATGAAAAAAGTTTTTCTGGCATTTGAAACCCGGGATGATACGATTGATGTTTTCCTGGATGGTATTTGTGGATGCCACCATAATAAGAGTAGGAATTATAACTGGAATCAGTGTGAATTTGAATTCCGGTACGATTTTAAAGTTAAAGTTCCCATCAGGGCAAATATCAATATTTCAACTGTTAACGACGGGGTAGTTTATATTGAAAATATTTCGGGCAAAGTTGCAGCCAGTAATGTTAACGGAGGAATTACTGTGGAAAATATTTCGGGGCCGGCTAATGTACATGCCATTAATGGTGAGGTTGTGGTTCGGCATGCAAAAAATCCCTCCGGAAAATCTAAGTACTATTCATTAAACGGCGATGTGAATGTGTATTATCATTCCAATCTCTCGGCCGATATGCGCTTTAAGAGTTTTCAAGGCGATATGTTTACAAATTTCGATATTTCGGAATGGCTGGCACCGGTTATAAAAACAACACAATCAAAAAATAAAAATGGGACCAGTTACAGGATTGAAAATAAAACCGCCGTCAGGATTGGAAAAGGAGGGGTAATCCTTGACTTTGAAACTTTTAACGGTGATGTATATGTACGAAAAATATAAAAATTAATCACATAAAAACGAATATTATGAAATCAATTATCAGAACAGGAATTTTAATGCTGCTTGTATTTGCAGTTGGATTATTAAGTGCTCAAACTACACAGGAACTGGTAGTTCCATTAACAAATGCCGGAGAATCCGGAACCTTGGATGTAAACATTATGTATGGATCAATTAAAGTAGTTGGCACATCGGTTAAAGACGTAATAATTAATGTTTCCACTGAACAGAAGAAAGTTGAGGAGTCGAGTAAAAACGGATTAAAACGAATAGCAAATAATTCGTTTGGGCTCACAGCCAAAGAGGAAGATAATTATGTGAAAGTGAATACCGATTTAAGCAATAAGAATGTGATGCTTGAGATTCAGGTGCCTCAGAATTTTAACCTTAAATTGAGTGCGTTAAACGATGGTGAAATTACGGTTGATAATATCAATGGAGAATTGGAGATTCACCATGTTAATGGAGGCATCAGCCTGACTAATGTTTCAGGTTCGGCTGTGGTTAATACTACCAATGGCGATGTTAAAGTTAGTTTTGCAGACATTACTGAAAATACACCCATGGCTTTTATAACTTTTAATGGCGATGTGGATGTAACCTTCCCAGCTAATTTAAAAGCATCAGTAAAAATGCAGTCGAATATGGGTGAGATATTTACCGATTTTGATATGGTTATGAAAAAAGGCACTCCAAAGGAAGTGAAGGATACGGAAAAGGGAGTATACAAAGTTTCTTTGGAAGAATGGATAAGAGGTGATATTAATGGAGGCGGCCCTGAAATGACATTTAAAAATTTTCAGGGCGATATTATTATCCGAAGTAAATAGAACCGTTCAATTAAACAGAAAACAATTCTTTTAATCAAAAAAATCCAGTGAATTTGCACTGGATTTTTTTGATTAAAAATAAGCTCTTTTTATATTTTTGGCAACTCCCATGGAGCCCGGTAATTTGGAACCAGGTATCCATTCGCTTCATTGTCATCTATAAATTTGCTGTTTTCAGTATCCCAATATAAACGTTTTCCGGTGCGTTGGGCAATATTTCCCAAATGAGCTACACGGGCAGTATTTGCAGCAACAGTAATATTGGCATTCAGATCCATCTTACGTTTTTTTACCCCTTCAATGAAATTGGCCATGTGCAATTCAAGTCCTTTCCCGGAACCTTTAATTAAATCGACTCGTTCCATTAGGTCCTCCCTCCTTTTTCTTTCAGGAATTACTTCCCATCCTTCACGATCGACAACTAATGTTCCGTTATTACCAACAAATCCAACTCCATGATTCCGGCCGTAATAACCACCATCAATACCGGTTCCGTGATCCCATAGCATGGTGTGCCCATCAAATTCGTATAATGCCTGTAATGTATCAGGTGTTTCGGCTGCATCTTCAGGATAAGCATATTTACCACCCATTGCCATTATCGATTTTGGGGAAGGATCGCCCATTCCAAACAAACCATAGTCGATTATATGCACACCCCAATCGGTCATTAGTCCGCCTGCATAATCATAATACCAACGGAAATTAAAATGAAAGCGATTTGGATTAAAAGGACGTTTTGGTGCGGGTCCTAACCAGAAATCATAATCGACTCCTGCAGGGGCATCACTATCGGGTTTCACCGGTACGGGTTCCATCCAACCCTGGTAAGCCCAGGTACGTACTGTACGGATTTTACCCAGTTTCCCTGATTTTACAAAATCAACAGCATTGCGCCAATGAGGATCGCTGCGTTGCCACATACCTACCTGTACAACTGTATTGTATTTGGCTGCGGCACGCTCCATAATGTTAATTTCTTCAATTGAATTACCAAGCGGTTTTTCGCAGTAAACATCTTTACCTAACTGACAGGCTTCAACCATAGGCAAACAATGCCAGTGATCGGGAGTACCGATTATGATTACATCAATTCCAGGTTCTTCCAGTAATTTTCGGTAATCTTTAAAACCCTTGGGTTTTATTCCCTGAATTTTTTCAGTATCGGTAAGCCGCTTGTTTAATGCATTTTCATCCACATCGCAAATAGCTGCACATTCGGTATTTGGTTGGTCAAGAAAAGCCTGAAGGTCGGCAAAACCCATCCCGTTTGCTCCGATTAATCCACATACCAGTTTTTCATTGGCGCCAGCACATGAATCCATTGCCAATGGCATTGATGCTGCAAGCCCAACTCCGGCTGTTGCTAAAGCTGAGTTTTTAATAAAAGTTCGTCTGTTTGTCATTTTATTTTAATTGGTTAGTTAATTATCCTTTTGCATAGCGTCATCAAAAGCCACATCTGATGGTTCAAAATCTGAATATCTCACAAAATCGCAAGCTTCTTCAGCTCCAACTTCACGGTTCATCCCGCTGTCTTCCCATTCCACAGAAAGTGGGCCTTTATAACCAATGTCGTTTAAAGCACGGATGATATTTTCAAAATCAACTTTACCCCGTCCAAGGCTGCGGAAATTCCAATATCTGCGGTTATCGCCAAATTCCATGTGCCCGCCAAATACACCAACTCCCATTGGTACATCGCTCCAGTATGCATCTTTCATATGTACATGAAAAATCCGGTCAGCAAATTCATAAATAAAGCGTACATAATCAACATGTTGATATCCCAAATGGCTTGGATCGTAATTAAATCCAAATGCCGGATGGTTATTTAATGCTTTAAGCGTCAGGTGTGCTGTATGAATATCAAAAGCAATTTCAGTTGGATGTGCCTCCAATGCAAATTTTACTCCCAGTTTTTGGTATTCATCCAAAATTGGTATCCACCTTTTGGCAAAATCTTCGTAACCTTTTTGAATCATTTCAGGAGTAGCGGGTGGGAATGAATAAAGCATATGCCAGATTGGGCTTCCTGTAAATCCAATAACTGTGTCCAGCTCAAGCATTTTGGCAACTTTGGCTGTTTTTATCATTTCTTCAGCAGCCCGCTGACGAACTCCTTCCGGATCGCCATCGCCCCAAATATAATCGGGAACAATACCTTTATGGCGTTCATCAATCGGATCAGAAACACATTGTCCAACCAGATGTGTTGAAATTGCAAATAAGCTTAAATCATATTTTTTGAGAAGAGCCTTTCTTTCATCACAATAAGCCTGGTCGGCTTTGTCGATTTCCATGTGGTTTCCCCAGCAGCAAAGCTCTAATCCATCATATCCAAACTCAACTGCTTTTTGACACATGGTTTCAATGGGGAGATCGGCCCATTGTCCGGTAAATAATGTAACTGGTCTGGCCATTTTATTAGTTTTAAGTAATAAGTTACGAGTTGCGAGTAATTTCTATATTAATAAGTTATTCTCCGAATTTAATCCATTTTGTTGTATCGTCGTAACCGTTTTTAACAACTGCATCGATAAACTGCATTCCCCGGATTCCATCTTCTACTCCCGGGAAATCCAACATTTCAGCCGTTGGTTCATTACCATCAATTTTTGCCATAACTGTCCATGCAAAGTTACGGTAGATATTGGCAAAGGCTTCTAAATATCCTTCTGGGTGGCCTCCCGGAGTTCGGGTATTATGTGCAGCAACACTGCTGTTAAGGCTGGTGCCGGTGCGTAAAACCTGAGTTGGGTTACCCTTCCATTTTATGATTAAGGAATTCGGTTCCATTTGCGCCCATTCTAGACCTCCCTTGTCTCCATAAATCCTGATTTTTATATCATTCTCTTCACCAGCAGCAACCTGGGTAGCAAAAAGTACTCCTTTTGCACCGTTGTTAAAACGCAATAGTGCGGCCCCATCATCATCCAATAAACGATTTGGAACAAATACATTCAATTCGGCGCAGATTTCTGTAACTTTTAATCCGGTAATATATTCTGCCAAATGGTGTGCATGGGTTCCGATATCGCCCATACATCCTGCTTTTCCTGATCGTTTAGGATCGGTACGCCATGAAGCCTGCGGGTTTCCTTTATCTTCTTGTTTATCGGAAAGCCATCCTTGAGGATATTCAACAAATAATTTCCTGATTTTCCCCAATTGCCCTTCAACAATCATTTGTTTGGCATGTTTTACAGCCGGATAGCCCGAGTAAGTGTGTGTTAATGCAAAGGTTAATCCCGTTTCGTCCAGTTTTTCCTTGAGTTTCAGAGCTTCGTTCAAGGTAAATGTTATGGGTTTGTCCAGTACTACATGAAACCCGTTTTCAAGAGCCATCATTGCCGGACCGAAATGTACAAAGTTGGGTGTAACGATGGATACAAAATCCATTTGTTCTCCCTCAGGAAGTTTGGCTTCGTTTTCAAACATTTCCTGATAGGTTTTATATACTCTGTTTTCAGGTAAATAATATGACTTTCCGGATGATTTGGATATTTCCGGATCGATGCTAAAACAGCCACATACAAGCTCAATTTGGTTGTCCATTAAGGCTGCAAGGCGGTGGATTGCACCAATAAATGCATCGGTTCCTCCGCCGACCATTCCCATTCGAAGTTTTCTATCCATAATTTATTTTAGTTTAGAATGATTTAGTAGCCGTTAAAATTAACAACTCTTTTATTGAGAAACAACCTAAGTTGTAAATATAAATAAATGAATTTTGGAAATTTTCAATCACTATAAATCATAATAAGATATTTTAAATGAATTTGTTATTTTTATTGGATTAATAAAACATATAAACCAATTAACTATGAAGAGAAGGAATTTCATAAAAAATACTGCAGCAAGTGGAATTGCATTTACCGGAATAGCCGGAGCACTGAACGCAGTTTCTTCAGAATCAAAATTGTCGAATTCTGAAAAATTCAAATTAAAATATGCACCCGGATTAGGAACGTTTAGGGAACATGCCGGATCTGACCCGATTGATAATATTAAATTTATAGCTGATCAGGGTTTCAGAGCAATTTTTGATAATGGTTTAATGGGAAGGGAACCTGCACAACAGGAACAAATTGCGAATGAACTTGCGAGGCAGGGAATGGATTTAGGTCCATTTGTATTGTATGCCGATTTTAGTGTAAGATCAATGGTTCTTCAGGATGCCGAAGTTAAAGACATGTTGAAAAAGAAAATGGCTGAAGGGCTTGAAGTGCAAAAACGAACTGGTGTTAAAACTGCTTTAGAAGTTCCGGGCCGTTATGATGAAAAACTGGATTGGGATTATCAAACATCTAACGTGATTGAAAATATGCGTATGTGCTGCGATATTGTTGGTAAAACAGGACTAACTCTGGTAATGGAACCGCTGAATGCCCATACAGACCACCCGGGTTTATTCCTTACAAAAATGTCGCAAACAAAAATGATTTGTGTGGCAGTAAACCACCCAAGTTGTAAAATTGTGGATGATATTTATCATCAGCAGATTACCGAAGGGAATATAATCCCGAATATCGATATGTGTTGGGATTATATTGCAGCTTTTCATATTGGCGATAATCCGGGAAGGAAGGAACCAACCACTGGTGAAATAAATTATAAAAATATTTTTAAGCATATTTATACCAAAGGGTATGATGGTGTGCTTTGTTGTGAGCATGGCAAAAGCAAACGTGGTAAAGAAGGAGAGCTTGCGTTTATTGATGCCTATAGAGAAGTGGATTCGTTTGAGGTGTAATGAGAGATTAATATTGTACAATAATTTTCCCAATTGAAGGCACCAGTCCCTTGGTTTTTAAACGGTAGGTATAAACCCCGGGTGGCAGGCTTGATACATCTAACTGGTAACAATCCATTCCAGGGATTCGTTCTTCCCTTATAAGTTTTCCGTTTAAATCAAACAGTTCGAGGGTTTCGAAATCAAGGCCCTCGAAATTGATTGTACCGCCGGTTGCAGGATTGGGGTAAATTTTAACCTCTGTATTGGGGAGCAATGCAATGCCATCTTTTACAAATTGCGGGACACAATCATCGAAAGAAGCATAAAACATTCCTGTGTTAAAATACATTAAGGTATCATTTTGATGCATACATACTAGTTCATTCTTCATTTGATTCGTTGGCCAATCTGGCCAGCAGGTCAACAATCCCTGGACGCATCCTATGCCTTCAATCCAAATGGTTTGATTAGGATTGTCGAGGGTATAAACTTTTCGATAACTATTATATAGGAGAATGGTATCAATAGAGTTGACAACTTCATATTCATTTAGGAAACTATTTGTGCATATGCTATCTGCGTAATTTGTATATAAAGTATCCCCTTCGTTCAAAGAAAAATCATAGATTAAAACTTCTTTTATTTCCGGTACCAGATTAAATAAAGACCTACTGGCAAATACCCTCTTTAGGCTATCTTCCCTTATCCCACCAATACATTCCGAATTTTTACGTGTAATTTCAGAAGCATGGGTGTGGAAAAGTTTGTGGTAAACAATGCCATTAATGACTGTATCCTCGTTAAATAGGGCAAATTTATTATACTCCCACCATGGTGGCGGCTCACCTAAGGGTTTCCAGTAAATTTCACTCCAGACGGCGTTTGAGTCGGGAAATGGGACATACTTGTATTTCTGGGCGGTAATGTAAAAGGTCGAGCTTAATAAACCAATCGTAATCAAAAAATATTTTATTTTCATTTAATACTGTAATTAGAATTCAAAACAACTTTATCTTTTTTTAATAAAAAGGGCTTAGCTGCCTCAATCAGCTAAGCCCTTAAATTTTAGGATCTATTTAGCAACAACCAATTTGGCAGAAACAATATTCCCGCCAACAATGGCTCGCACAATATAAATCCCTTCCGCCATGTTTTTTGTGTTTAAAATGGCTGATTGGGTTTTTATTCCGGTTTTTTTCAATATCAGCATTTGGGCCTCGTTGTATATTTCCATATCCCAATCAGGAGGATTTTCACCGCCTACCGTTAATCCAATCAGGGTAACCGTTACCTCGCTGGCTGTGTCGTCCTAAAATATGT
>JABMQB010000692.1 GCA_013203525.1 Mariniphaga sp. | reverse complement strand
TCGGATCATGTTCCAGATAACTATTCCATGCTTCAATTGCTGCTGGCAATTGCTTCATAGCTTTGTAACAGTCCGCCAGTCCAAAATATGCATAATTATTTCCAGGATAGTAGGCCAGGCAAGTTGTATAGAATTTAATCGCATCCCGATGTTTATGTTTTTTTCGGTAAATGTCCCCTAGGCCAACAAGTGCATAGTTATTTGTAGGGTATTTTTCCAGGATTTTCTGAAAAAGCTTTTCAGCTTCAAGTATGCGGTTTTCCTTTATAAGCTGATAGCCACGACGGGAAAGCTGAGATATTTCAGCAATCTCATCAGTTGGAAGGGATGTATCTGCTTCTAATTCCTGGGCATTATCGAACAGGAAACCAAGTTCATCATCATTATTCTTCATATTAATACTTTTAGTTCTCCTGACAGTATGTCAAACTTATAAATCATGCACAAATACAGTTATGTGCGGTATTTACATTTAGCCACAAATTATAGCACCTTTTTAGTGTTCATGAGAAGGGCAAATAGCTAAAACTCTTATTGGTCATTTTTTAATCCCGGTTATTTTGAAACTAATTTCTGATATCAAATTGCTAAAATACTAAGAATATTTTCTTTGAAAAATTTAAAAAAATCTGTTGATATTAGTGTTATACACAGTTATAGTGAAAGTATTAACAAGATACTATAGGGGGAAAAGTGAAAAAATTATTAATTCTGGCTGTATTATTGTTAGCAATTATAATACCTGTAACTGCTGCTGATACGAATGGTAAAGACTTTGGAGTTGGACTCTATCTAGGTTCACCGCTGGGAATAACAGCTAAATATGACCTTGACGATGAACTCTCAATTGTCGGTGGATTAGGTTTTGGCGGCGGATTAATTATTTCCGGTGGTGTCCAATATAATTTTGTTGATTTTAGTATTGAAGATTTAGATTTCAATGCTTATTTCGGCGGAAATTTGGGAATTACTTTTGGTACTCAGTTTAATATTAGTTTTGAAGTTCCTGTTGGGATTAGCTACTATTTTAAAGATCCGGCAATCGAAGTATTCCTGGAAGTAGGACCAGCATTTAATTTTGTAACATTAGACGCCGGTGCAGTTGGTGGAATTGGTGCAAGATACGAACTTGACATGTAAGCAAAAAATTTCAGAGAATTGATATCCCTTTTAAATAGATTCCTTTATTAAGAATTTATTTAAAAGGGATTTTTTTTATCTTTTCTAATGAACAAAGACAAAATTGCTTAATGAGTTTTGTAGTCTCTCAGGAATTCTTGCTTGAATAGTAATCCCGTTATCTCCGTATGTTTCCTTCAAAATAGAGCCGTTACGTTTTATTAAAGCTACCAGATCATACCGGTCAGGGGGGAAAAGATATGTTTCCACAGGATAAACATTTGAGAGAATTTCTGAAACTTTTTCAAGAAGCTCTTCCAATCCTGAATTGTCTTTTATTGAGATGAATACTGCATTCTCATGCTTTTCCAGGATAGTGTTTAAGTGTATTCTATCATCAACTAGATCCATTTTATTAAATACCAGCAGCATGGGTTTATCTTCGCACCCAAGTGATTCCAGGACTTCCATGGTGGTTTTATAGCAATTTAAGGCATCAGGATGAGCAGCATCTATTACGTGAATAATGAAATCAGAATATTTTGTCTCTTCCAGAGTTGATTTAAAAGCTTCAACAAGATTATGCGGTAGTTTTTGTACAAATCCTACGGTATCTGTTACAAGTACCTCTGCCCCTCCAGGGAGAACAATTCTTCGGGTTGTGGGATCGAGAGTTGCAAAAAGTTTATTTTCTATCAGCACATCAGCATCGGTTAATGCATGAAGAAGTGACGATTTTCCCGCATTTGTGTACCCAACGATAGAACCTGTGGGAACAGGAAGGTTTCTACGCTGCTTTCTTTGTGTATCTCTGTGAGCTTTGACCTTTTTAAGTTCTTCCTTCAGTCGGGATATTTTTTTCAGTGCTATACGTCTGTCAACTTCAAGCTGAGTTTCTCCTTCACCTCTGGTTCCCTTTGTTCCTCCACGCTGTCTGGAGAGGTGAGACCATGCCCGTGTTAACCTCGGCATTGAATATTCCTGTTGTGCAAGAGCAG